>NZ_JAMPKB010000022.1:0-84448 GCF_039961925.1 Trichocoleus sp. DQ-U1
GGCTAGAAGCGGGATTCCAGGAGGAAATTTTTCGCATTCTCTCGTAGGTCATATTTCGCCTCTATGCCAGGGTTGCAAAATAATATTGTTTCTTGTCAATATTATCTTTAGTTCCCTGTTTTAGCATAAATGTAATATTTTGTAACCGGAGTAGAGCAAGCTGGGATAACCTATTGAGATGTAAACCTAGAAAACTCACGTACATCAGAACTACTGACTGTTGCAGCGTTGCTGAATTTACGAATAATCTGGCACTCTGGAATAGAGCTTTTAATTATTTTGTTAATTGGCATTTGAAAAGCCTCGCACCCGAAATCTAAACGCGATCGCATCGCTTCATCCCACACTCAAACATAGACGCATCTAAGGATTATCGTGATAACAACAGCACCCAGTTTAATCAGTAAAGATCGGGCGATATCTCTATTAGAAGAAGTTATTAAACAATCGGAAGCAGAAGAGGTATTTGTCAGCCTCAGCACTGGTGAAGAATCCCTCAGCCGTTTCTCGGAAAATCAGATTAGCCAGAATATTAGTAGCACTCAGTTTAAGCTTACTATCACCAGTTACTTCGGACGCAAGAGTGCCTCTAGTTCTACGACAGATTTCGATTCAGATGCGATCGCATCCGCCATCAAACGCTCGGAAGAACTCGCCCGTTTTGCCCCAGAAGATCCGGAGTGGGTGCCACTGCTAGAACCTCAAGTTTACGAAGATCGCATCCCAGCCTTCGATGAGGTAACGGCAACCCTTTCACCGCTAGCACGAGGCGAAATTATCCAGCGTGTGTGTGCCATGAGTGCGAAGGCAGGAGTGGATGGTTCGGGAACGTTGAGTACAGAGATGAACTTATATGCGATCGCGAATTCGCGGGGACTACGCGCTTGCAATCAAACTACAGAGGCAGATTTCAGCTTTACCTCTCGCATTGGGGATGGTTCCTCGTGGTCTAATCGCTCCGCGTGGGCGCTTGAACAGTTGCCAATTGAGGAATTAACCCAGCAGCTAATTGAGCGGGCAATCAAGTCGCGCCAACCCCGCGAAGTCCATCCTGGCGCATATCCAGTTGTCTTTGATGGAGCCGCTTTCGCCGCTTTGCTCCCTTGGCTCGCCTGGAATTTGGATGCACGCGCAGCAGATGAAGGGCGGTCGTTTATGTCTCGCACTGATGAGTCAGGCAAACCCGCTGGTAACCGTTTGGGCGAAGCAATGTTTAGCCCCATCGTACAAGTACAGCGAAATGCCGCTCATCCTCTGTTGCAGTTAGGCACTTTCTTTGGCGATGGATTAAGCAATGACTACAAAGAAGTCATTCAGGACGGTATCCCTCAAACGCTTTCCTACAGCCGCTACTGGGCGGCACAGCAGGGCAAAAAGCCGACAGGCGCGATGTATCCAATTGTGATGACTGGCTCAGATCGAAGTCTAGCTGACCTAATCGCCCAGACAGAGCGAGGAATTTTGGTGAGTCGGGCCTGGTACGTGCGCTATGTGAATCCTCGATCATTAGTCGTAACGGGAATGAGTCGTGATGGCACCTTCTGGATCGAGGATGGTCAAATTGCTTACCCAATTAAAAACTTGCGCTTTAACCAGAGTTTGCCTGAAATGCTGCGGGATGTGGATGCTCTGAGTACAGTCCAACGCTATGGCAGCAGTGTTGTGCCTGGGGTGCGAGTGGGGGCGTTTAATTTTAGCAGCGTGACTGACAGCGTTTGATTTATAGAGGTTCTGGGCAGCAGTTTAGAATCCAAAATAAGCAGCCAGAGGAATAACGCGCGATCGCAAAGTATATCACGCCGATGATTCGGTTCCTTGTGTTTGTCGCCTAAATGTCCGCTAAACCATCAATATCAACCGTTTCTAGTTAATATTGAAATTCGCAGACATTCTATCAAAGCCGAGTTTCAATTTGACCTTGTCCCACCTCAATTTTTATGACCCCGAACAGCGCCCCTGGCCCAATTCCCGTCTCGATTGTGCCAGTATCATTGGGCATACTACTCCCACTAGCACCCGCCTGTGGTTCCGGGCGTCTTCTCCTGGAGATTACTGGCTAGTATTTTCTCGCCATCGAATTCCTACCAATGGCACTCCGGAGATAATCAACGACGAAAAAGGGCATTGGTTGCGATTAACCTCTCCAAGTACTTCCCAAGAAATTTATAGCGTTACTCTTGTCCCACTCCAACTTAATCAAGAGCATGACTTAACAGGTGTAGTAGACCTAAAAAATCTCCAACCCGATACTCGCTATTATTACGCTTTATTTCACTTGGATAGAGAAAAACCCTGGGAACTGGGCAACGAACAAAACCTGTCATTTCAAACCTTTCCAGAACATCCCACAGAGGTGAATTTTGGGATGTTCAGTTGCCATATGCCTTACGACGAGCATCAGCTCCTCAATTTGGAAATGTGGGATAAATTTAAGCAAGAATTATTGGATACAAATGCAAATTTTTTGATAGGTACTGGCGACCAAGTATATGTGGATGGAGAAGGAAATAAACAATTAAATATCTGGAGCTGGTTGAAGAAGAACAAAAAACAAAACCCTTCTAAAACCGATATGATTTCCTGGTATCGAGATATCTATCGGGGTTATTGGGGCATCCCCCAGGTGCAACAACTTTTTCAAACTTTTCCCACCTATATGATATGGGATGACCATGAAATTATGGATGGCTGGGGTTCTTATACACCCAATGAATTAGCCGCACAGCTAGATACTTCATGGCAGTTGCGAAATACTCAAGAACATTTGCGGCTAGCAAATGAAATGTTTGAGGCTGCTAAGCAAGTTTATCAAGAATACGAACATTCTCATAATCCTCCTACAGATACCAGTATTGATCAATTTGACTATCAGTTCAATTGTGGATTCTGTAGTTTTTATGTATTAGATATGAGGGGACATCATGATTATAATCGGCAAGAGCTGCGTCTTTTAGGTGCCGAGCAGTGGAAACGTTTTGACGGTTGGCTAAATTCCCAATATGATTCTGAATCCCGCGTTTTATTTATTGTGTCGCCAGTTCCAGTCGTTCACTTTAAGAGCTTTGCTGTTAATAATTTAGACATCCCCTATTGGAAGTACACTGATGATTTACGAGATCATTGGGATCATAAATCTAATTGGGCAGAACGAGACCAACTATTGAAGAAGGTTTTTGAGATTTCACAAAAAACCAAGAAACCTATAGTATTTTTGAGCGGAGATGTACACATGGGAGCCGCTTTCAAGTTATCCCACGAGGAATCTCCATCGGCTAAAGTGTTTCAGCTTACTTCTAGCGGTATCGCCTATGCATCTTTAAGTAAATTTGCTATGAACATATTACAAAAGATAGTCATTGATGAAAATTTTATTGAAAGTAATGAAACTAAAATTCCCTACAAAATAGAAAAAATATATGTATGTACTAAAAATAATTTTAGCTTGCTTCATGTAAAACAACTTGCCGATGGAGAGTTATCTATTATTTTTGATTTGTTTAGTATTGACTACGATAATAAAACTTTTGATAGAGAAAGAATCGAGTTAAACAAGGTTTCATAGAAGTAGCGACTTGTTTAAATTAACGCCGTGGTTTAGCGTTTCCAAAACATTCTGGAGACGCTAAAAGCCTGTTGTTGAGACACAATGATAAAAATAATTAAAGGAAAAGAAGGTTAGCTTTATCTGAAAAGGATTGGTTTTCGATATCATTACATCAACGACATTTTCCATCAGATAGATATGTTTGAAGAATTATTTACAACCCCTACCGAGACTAATCTTGACTTAGCGATCGCTCGTCGTCCCCGGAAGGGAGTCATTATTGGTGCAGGTCAGGTAGGAATGGCTTGCGCTTACTCAATCCTGATTCAAAACACCTTGGATGAAATGGTGATTGTTGATGTTAATCGAGAAAAGCTAGAAGGGGAAGTCATGGATTTAGTCCACGGGCTACCCTTTGTCGAACCCAGCTTAGTACGAGCAGGAACCCTAGAAGAGGGGGAAAATGCGGATATTGTAATTGTTACAGCAGGAGCAAAACAAAAGCCTGGAGAAAATCGGTTAAGTTTGGTGCAGCGCAACATCGAAATCTTTAAAAATTTGATTCCAGAAATCGTGAGATGTTCTCCAGGAGCGATTCTCTTAATCGTCTCGAATCCAGTAGATATCATGACCTATGTTTCCTGGAAGCTTTCTGGGTTGCCGAGTTCTAGTGTGATTGGTTCGGGCACGGTGTTAGATACAGCTCGTTTTCGCTATCTGTTAGCCCAAAAGTTACAAGTTGACCCGCGTAGTTTGCACGCATACATTATTGGGGAACATGGAGACAGTGAAGTTCCCGTTTGGAGCAAAGCCAATATTGCGGGAATGAATTTATTAGATGTTCATGACAATAATGATTTAACGAAAACTGCACAAATTGACGAGATTTTTCAACAGGTCAAGAACGCTGCCTATGAGATTATCCAACGCAAAGGAGCAACTTGCTACGCGATTGGTTTAGGGGTTACTCAGATTGTGCAAGCAATTTTACGCAATCAAAACAGAGTTTTGACTGTTAGTAGTTTGATAAATGGTCTTCACGGAATTAATGATGTTTGTCTGAGTTTGCCTGCGGTCGTAAATCGTCAGGGTGTTACCAGGGTTCTGAATTTCTCTTTGACCCCTACAGAGTCAGAACAATTGCAACGATCTAGTCAAATCCTGCGCCAAACGATTCAGCAAGTCAACCTTTAATCTCTCAGATATCAGTTTAAGAGGATATTTGAAAAGTAGTATAGCCATTTTAAATAGAATGGCACTGACATAAGAGCCTTGAGATAAATCCCTCACCTTAAAGCTTTCAACGTGTTTTCACAGGTTGAAAGCTTTTGTTCTGGCAGTATTTTAGTCAGTTTTAACTGACCTTAGCTCTTAGCCCAAACTTTAGTTTAGGGTTTTAGTTCAGGGCTTAAGTCAGCGCCATTCATCTTAAATCATTCATGAAATCTTCCATCTCTTTTCTTCCTCTTCCTTAGCGCTATGCAGTGCGAAGGCGCGAGCTGAGCGCCATACAGGCCCACTACGAGATCGCCAACGCGATTAATTCTGACAACCCTTGAGGATTGCTCAATGAGCCTATCGTAGAGGCGGCTACCGCATGAGTTACCCAAATGCAGAAAAGGGGTACAGATGGATGGTGCCATAACCGACTTCTCAGACATCCTCTGGTTGGGTAGAGTCCCTTGAGAGAGCAAATGTGTTGAATGCAATGTGTTTAGGGAACTGCATTGCGTCTCCACTGGTTGAAGAGCGGCACTGCTATGGCTTAGTAAGTATATTTACTTAGCCGTTTGTTCGTGATGAGCAATTTTCCCTCCAACAACTTGCTAAAACTACCTCAACCCTAGATGAAACTTTCTGGGTGCATATTCCATCTTTGGGATCAACTGAAGTATACACAAAGAAAGATGGGCATTTTGTCAAATTATTGTTATCTTTCGTAATAACAGGGAAATGGTTAGACGGTTCAGCGATGTTCAGCCCTTACCCTGTGAGTGCTTCAGCGATTGATAAACATACACTCTCTCTAAAGTCGGAGCTTACCATGAACCAACCTATCGAACTGTCTCTCGAACAACAATTCAGCATCCGTTCCTTTGAAAGCCAAGTGGAGAATATGAGCCGCGAACAAGCTCAGCACTTCTTGGTCAAACTCTATGAACAAATGGTGATGCGCGAAGCTACATACAAGCATCTTCTGAAGCACCAATGGGGCTTAGAGCCAAATCCTCAGGAATAGAGTATCCGTGTCGCAGTGGGCGACCTCCGTCTCTTGCTTTGTTCCTCAGGGGAAAGAAGCTGGGGGTGCTGGGGCGTCAACTTCAGTTTCAAGAAAGTTGAGTTTTAGGAAATTGCTTACGGTTGGAAGCGTTGTCTATTTAAATATCCGAAGGACAAAGATAATATCTTGTAGTAAGGAAGCGTGTTTAAGTAGATGAACGTAGACCAAGATTTCTCGGTTGGCGTGTCAAGCTTGCTGAATTGGTACCGATTTTTCAGAGTTTTGACATGAAGTTGAATAGTTTATGACAAGTTTGGCAGTACTGGCATAAGCGAAACTGGTTTTTTGAGTTTAGGTTTTCGTACTACAAAAATTTTCATACTACAAAAATAAATGCGACAGCTTGATCGCTGTGCAGACATGAGCGAAAGCAAGAACCACTGGCGAATAGACGCTTTGCAGGCACGCCTGCGGGCATAGGCGACGCGATCGCATCAAGTGTAAAATTAAAAATAATCAAGCGCGAGTCTATTGGACTCTCCATGAACTCCTGACTCTCTTGCCCTAACTCAGCACCCAGACTAGCCTGAGATATCCGAAGAATAATCTCCGGTCTGAACAGATTCCAGCTTCATCAAAATCTTGGGCTTTAGCTTCTCAAACTCTTGCTTGAGCAGACTTTTACTCATTTGGGGCTGAGCCACTGAGGGTAAGGTTTGGCTTGTATTTGCCCACTCTTGCAACATTTGGCGTTGGACCGGGGCAATTGTGGAAATCATTACATTCGCGCACCGATGCGGTTCTTCTAAAGCAAAGAACAAAATCCGGTAAATCCCGTTTTCTCCCAGTTGTCGCACAATATCCTGACCCATAGAAGTTTTTAGATCCAGGTAGCAACTGAGCCAGCGAGGGCCTTGTTCGCGGTTGTGCAAGGCGGTAATCCACAGCAGCATAGGATGAGGAGACATCAAAAACAGAAACTGATTGTAGCGAGTGCTGATCAGGCGATTCTGAATTTCCGGTTTGTGAAGCATGACCCACAGGGTAGGCAAAACTTCGCGGCTAGTGCGAAGTAGATGGGGAAATACAATCTCTGCAATTGGTTTGTTTTTAGGCCAGGAAGTTAAGCGGCAGACTTCATCGGCTGTCGGGGCGTTCTTAGGTTTGGGATCGGCTACGACGGGCAGTTTAGATAAAACTTCTCCAATCCGCTGACCTAATTGCCGACCTTGACCAAAACGTTGCTCCAATGGCTCTAATGCTTGCAACACTTGAGCCGCATTTTGGGGGCGATCGCTAGGGACTTTTGCCAAACAGCTCATCACTAAGCTTTCTAGAGATTTTGGCAATTTTAGATCGGGATTAACCGAATCAAAAGTTCTTGGGGGGATAAAGTGATGAGCTTTATACCAGCCGCCAAACGAGTGAGTCTCTGCCATTAAGGGCATCTCAGCCGTCAACATCTCAAACATCATTACGCCCAGACTATAAATGTCAGAGCGTTTATCCAGTTCTCTGCCCTCCATTTGTTCTGGAGAACAATAAGCTAAAGTGCCCATAAACGAGTTAGTCTGAGCGATGTCGGACTGGAGCAGCTTGGCGATGCCAAAATCCAGAATCTTGACTAACTCACCTAAAGTCGTATCTTGAACGACTGTAATATTACTAGGCTTTATATCCCGATGAATAATCGGACAGACTTCACCATCTATGAGGATGCCCTGGTGAGCGCATTGTAGCCCTAAACAAATTTGGCGAGTGATATTCAAAAATCGGGGCAAGGACAGGGGCCGGTCTTTGAGAACCTCGCTCAGACTCTCCCCTTGGAGAAATTCCATGACGTAGAACGGGATTTCGTTCTCGTCCACGCCATAATCCCTGACTCGGACAATGTGAATACTTTTTTCTCCCAAAACAGCGCAGATGGTTGCTTCTCGCTCAAAGCGATCGCGCATTTTTTGGTTTAGTAGCGTCTGAGAGAGGAACTTAACCGCGACGGTGACACCTCCCAGTAACATATCCCTGGCTTGATACACTCGACCCATTGCGCCTTTGCCTACCAACCCTAAGAGTTGATAGCGATTGGCGAGTAAGCGATCGGTGTTGGGGTCTGTCATCATAATTTGGCTCCTAAAATCGGGAGCATTTGTAATATTTAACTATAGGGAACTATTAACTTTATCTCAAAGGATGAAGTCTTATGTCTTCAGGATGGAGTTTTAAGCCTTCAAGCGAAAACAGATATTGAGTTCCACGCAAGAAACCGGAAAGACCAGTAAACGTTCTTTCCTACTTCATACCTCTTACTTTATATTTCCCAAATTCCGCTTCATATTTCACACTTTATACTTCTTACTGACCATCTAGAGCCTGAAGCTGAATTTCTAGAGCGATCAAGAATATGATTGTGGCTGACGCTCCATCGTTGCTTCCATCGTGCTAGTCAAATAATGACCCGCCATGATGCCACTAGAAAGGTAGTAGGTATTCTCATTGAGACGGTGCAAGGTATCGAAACCAGTGCGCCGCTGGCGATCGCCTAATACCCAGTAACGCTGAACGATCGAATCTGGCGTAACCCAGCCCTCGCCCTCAACACGACCTAAAAGATTGTGCTGTAGTACATAGGTATATTGGCGTTCCCCAGCATCAAATCGCCCACGATATTGTAAAGAAATTTCCTCGCGGGCGCTGCCTGGAAAGCTCAGCTTTGTCACCATTGTGAACCAGTTTTCTCGACCCCAGGCCACTAATGTTCTGCCACTCACGGTGATTGGCATCTCGTGACGCTCCAGCCAATTTCCTTGGAGCGTCCATCGTCCTGCCTCCATTAAAAAGGTGTGACCCACGGTTGTCACCTTGCTGCCTGCTTGAAACGCCGCCTTTAAACGATTCTTCCCTTCCAGGATGAATATTCAAGGCGACAAGTAAGTTTAGTATAACCGGAGTCTTGGGACGTAAAGTGGAATACGCTTGTGCGGCTTTATCCCAAAATCAAACTAAGGAATCTTTTATAATTCTAGTCCCTCGCTCCCCAGGACAGTTTATCAATGTTATCTATGATATCGAAAGATTTTCAGGTGAAATCCGGCCTTATATTCCGGCTCTTCTACTCCTAGACACCTCTGCACCTCGGTTCTTCGGTTCCGGAAGTATCGCGGGAACGAAAGATTGAGACTTTGAAGAGTCTGCTATCTTCAAAGCAGAATGAGTCCAAGCATCATTGGACAAAGGCCCTTCGGATACTTTAAATTCAAATGGATGAGGGGGGTCTTGAACAAGCGACAGGGAACCCCGATCGTGCGCTTTCACTAAGCTGACGACCCAAGGTAGAAAGTCTAAGATTTCCTCTGGTAGTACAGTTAACTCGAAGTACCAACCCTGATTAAGTCCTCGACATTCCCTTCCCCATTGTGCCGTTGTGACTCTACCAGCGCTCTTATTAATCGCCACTCTTAAAAGAAATGGGCGTTGAGGAATTAACTTGTCTGGTGCAGTGTATGCGTAAATACTTATATAGTTCACTTGGCTCCGATTGTCTATCCAAGATGCAATCGGAAAATTACTACTATAGGAACTTCCAGTAACTCTTACTGGCACATTCATAGCAGTAGCAAAGAGAGAATAGAACTCACGCCTTAGGTCAGCGATAATACGTATTGCTTCTGGGGTCATGCTTGCTAAAATTTGTAGAGAAAAATACAAGAAATGGCTCTATTTCAAAACTTGTGATGGTGATGCCTTTAAATTTTGCTTTAAAGCCTCACCAGCTTTTGAAATAGAGCCTAAGCAAAGATCGCTTGATAGCAAGCTGTTAAACGCTCTTGAGGCTGCGTTGTGCTGAAGAATGTTACAGATGAAGTTATTAATCTGTCTTAAACTCGATTTTCGGACGGTAAGACTTAATAGCGGAAACGCTTCTTACGCCTTCTCGCGATCGCTTTGCGCTTGCGTTTTTCCAAAGGAGTCTCAAAGTGACGTTGCCGTCTTATATCTGGAAAAATCCCTGCTTTAGAGACTTGACGCTTAAATCGGCGCAGGGCTGACTCAATGCCTTCATTTTCGCCTACAACTACTTGGGTCATCCGGTGTCCTCCTAAACTATTTGATTAATTGCATTAGTAGCGTCGATAGCCGCCACCACCACCGCCGCCGCCGCCACCGCCACCGCCTCTATTGTTGCCGCCCCAGCCACCACCAGGACGACCTCCGCCTCCTTTATCCTCACGAGGCTTAGCTTTGTTCACTTTTAGCTCTCGTCCCATCCACTCAGCGCCGTTGAGAGCTTCAATGGCGGCAGTTTCTTCAGTTTCTGTATCCATTTCCACAAAAGCAAAACCACGCATCCGACCTGTCTCGCGATCGGTTGGCAACTGAACCCGCTTAACGGTTCCATACTCAGCAAAAACATTGCTGAGGTCGTCTTGCGTAACTTCGTAGGATAGGTTGCCTACATAGATTGACATGGAATGTCTCCAGAATCAAAAAAGTGGTGTAGAGAGTTAGATCCGGAGAAACTGCCTGTCAGTAGAAATAACAAACACTACAGCCGAATATAAGTCTATGTTTAAGGATTTTAACACACCATTTAGTCCCTGACTCTGAAGCCGATCGTAGATGCCATGTTGTGCTGACCAGTCAAAACAATTCTATTTTGGCTGCTGCGATACCAGTAAAGGGGCGGCTTGTAGCAACGTCTGGGTGTAGGGGTGCTGGGGATTCGTAAAAATCTCGTGGGTTGAGCCGAGTTCGACAATACGACCGGCATTCATAACTGCAATGCGATCGCACAAAAATCTTGCCACCGAGAGGTCGTGAGTAATAAACAAATACGTTAAATCGAATTCCCGCTTTAACTCTAACATTAACTCCAGTACTTGTGTCTGGACGCTAGCATCTAGCATACTCACCGGCTCATCGCAGATTAGCAGTTTGGGTCGAGTAATCAAAGCACGAGCGATCGCAACCCGTTGCTGCTGTCCCCCCGACAAATCCGAGGGATACCGCTGATAATACTCGCTTGTAGGTGTTAAACCTACTCGCTCTAGCATCTGCATTACCTGCACTTTCGCCTCATCGGGGCTAGCCAGTTTGTGGATAAACAGGGGATCGGCAATACTTTCACCGACTGTCATCAGCGGATTGAGACAAGCATGGGGATCTTGAAACACCATTTGCATTTGCCGTCGCGATGCCCTCACGGCTTTAGTAGACATCTGAGCTAAATCCTGTCCCAGAAACTCAACACTTCCTCTCGTTGGGCGAATTAACTGCAAGATCGTCCGGGACAAGGTACTTTTGCCGCATCCAGATTCTCCCACTAAGCCTAAAATTTCCCCCGGATAAAGTTCCAAGTTGATATCATCTACCGCTTTAATAACGGGGACATTTTTGGAAAGAAACTGTCCGATAAAATTGCTCTCTAAGGTATAGTACTGCTGCAAATTTTTGATTCGCAGGAGGGGGGTTGGTAATGAATGATTGCTCTTCGGCTCCTCAACTTCCGTGTCATATTTCCTGATGTGAAAAGCCGCGTCCAAAAGCGATCGCGTATATTCGTGTTGCGGTTGCCGAAAGATAGACTGGGGTGAGCCAGTTTCTACCATCTTCCCGGCATACATCACCGCAATGCGATCGCAATACTCTCCCACCATTGCCAAATCATGAGAAATCAGCAACAGTGCCATCTCCCTTTCCCGGCACAGTCGCGTCAATTCTTGTAAAATCTGTGCGGCTACGGTTACGTCCAAACTGGTCGTAGGTTCATCTGCCACAATTAACTTTGGGTTGAGAAGCAAAGCCAGCGCGATCGCGACTCGTTGCCGCATTCCTCCACTAAACTCATGAGGATACTGCGACCATCGACTTGCCGGGATCTTCACCGCATCCAAGGTTTCGAGTACCTTTTCTTTCATCTGTTGCCGTGACAGATGAGGTTGATGACTCCGGAGCGTTTCCAGACAGTGCTTCCCAATCGTCATCAGGGGATCGAGGCGCGTCATCGGATCTTGAAACACCAGCGCCACCGCTTCCCCCCGAAACCGCCGTAACTGTGCCGGAGTCAGATCGAACACGGAATTCCCAGCAAACGTCACCCGCCCCTCAATGCGAGACGAAGCTGGTAACAAGCGCATCGCCGCCCTTCCCAGAGTTGATTTACCGCAGCCCGATTCTCCCACTAATCCCAGTTTCTCTCCAGGTTCTAAAGTGAAAGAGACATCATCCACTGCCCAAGAAGGCATGACAGTAGATCGACGGCTGGGATAAGCAACCCGCAGATTTTCTACACAAAACAGGCTCTCAGTCATTCGGTAACGGGGAATAAGTAATGGGTGATGAACAATTAGTAATCCAACAAGGTCGCAATTTCCGCTATTTTGTGACGCCTACTTGCCGCATCAGATAAGCGACACCAAAATCTCCATTCGGATGTTTTGCTAACTGTTCCGCCAGCTCAAACACACGCGCTGCCAATTCGGGACCGAGTTTTTCCATTGTGGCTTCACGTTCTTTCTCGGATTGTTGCTGTTTTTCCACCTTGATCTGCCATTCACTGGAAAACAGCTGCTCAATCGTGGTGTGCAACCCTAATTGAGATAGTACCTCCCACTCCCCGCGATCGCACCAAATCCCATTACAATTCAGGCAACGCTCTACATAAAACGGCGTTTTCAGCCTTACCTTGGCGCGAGATAAATAACGACCGCACTCCGGACACAGTGCTGCTTTGGTATCAAAGGGAGACTGCACAAAATCCACATTTAGGATTTGAGCGATAGATTCCGGATCTGCGGGAGTCAGTTCCGGTTGCTGTGCTTGCCATGCTTCGTATTCCGCAGAGGGAATCCAGGTTCCCTTGCAATCGGTGCAGTGTTTTACAGCTAAATTTCCCGCTAGGGTGCCATCGAGTAGCGATACACTCTTACATTTTGGACAGTTCACCAGTTTTTCTTCCTCTCCTAGTTTAATTTTTTATTAATTTACTCTGTTTTTTCGGACATCTTGCACTTGCACCAGGACAGCGACTCCTGCGATCCCTTGCTGTCAAAGCGGGTGGGTTTATCAAGGCAATCTGCGAGATACCAGAGAAAGCCGGTGAAATCCGCCCTTATATTTCTCCCTGGCTTTCCCGATCTCCGTCTGCTTGCAGGAGGGCTTGACAGTAGCCAATCAGGGTTGATAAGCGATCGCTTATCGCCGCTTGTCGAGGATTAGCGGTTGCCGAACGGCGAGACGCCTGCAAAAATGTCATATCCATCTCTAAAAGTCGCAGCGCTCGATAGATTTCCGTCTGGAAAGACCTCCACCGAGGCTCAATCTCTGGGTCTAATTCATCACCCGTCAAACTGGTAATTTGCTGTGCAAAAACTTGTTTGACGTGTTGAAATTTTTCACCGATCCCTTCTTGTTCTTGATTAGCGGCTGTCATTGTATGCAGCAGCTGTTCTAGAGCTGTCAAAAGTTCCTGATAACGTTGTTGGTAAGACTGAGGCAACATTGGCACGTTGTTCCGCTAGAATCAATGTAAAGAATTTTGTCTATTCAACAAGGCAATTGCTAAGCACCAGCTAACTGGTGTAGGCTTGCAATCTTCAAGCAAGCTTTAGGTAAGGGCAAGAGCGATACGTCGCACCGGAAGCGCGACGCGCAGTAAGCGTAGGCATTAGCCAAGCGGTATCTTGGTGGATCGCTCTATTTCTGACAATATTCTTACCCTCGACCCTTGACAATTGAAAATCCAAAATTCAGCGAACCTAGGGACTCTTCAATGCAGACCCTAGGAGATCCCCTTTTAGCCTCTAGACAAAATCATTTTCCACGTCAGCACAACTCCTCGCTATTTTTACTCTTTATGCTCGACCTGCTCAACACTATGAACTCACAAGCTCCAACTTCTACAATTAGTTGTGTCATTCCTGACTGGCTACAGGAATGTTTGATTGCACGCCATGAGGACAATCAAACCACCAAACAGCCCACAACGTCCGAAGGGGGAAGTGTCAAAGTTTTCCCAACGCCTGCGGACGCTGATTTAATCTGTCGCGCCTTTGAATTTGCTTATCAGTTACACGAAGGTCAGACTCGTAAATCAGGGGAAGCTTACATCTGTCACCCGGTCGCCGTTGCTGGTCTTTTGCGAGACCTAGGCGGTGGCGCTGCCATGATTGCGGCTGGCTTTCTGCACGATGTGGTAGAAGATACGCCCGTCACCCTCGACGAAATCGAACAGCGCTTTGGCTCAGAAGTGCGGCTGCTGGTAGACGGTGTCACCAAACTTTCTAAATTTTCAGAAACCTTTTCCAGCAAGACCGAACGCCAAGCTGAGAACTTCCGCCGAATGTTTCTGGCAATGGCTCAAGATATTCGGGTAATTGTGGTGAAGCTAGCCGACCGGCTGCATAATATGCGAACGCTAGAACACCTGCCTGATGCTAAACGGCGGCGAATTGCTCAGGAAACGCGAGAAATCTTCGCACCGCTGGCAAATCGCTTGGGGATCGGACGATTTAAGTGGGAACTGGAAGATTTGACGTTTAAGTATCTCGAACCCGAAGCCTACCGGCAAATACAAGAGTTGGTGGCAGAAAAACGGGCAGACAGAGAGATTCGATTGGCGAACGTCAAAGAAATTCTGCGGCAGGGACTCGCCTCATCTAGTATTACCTGCCTTGACATCAGCGGGCGTCCCAAGCATTTGTATGGGATTTACCAGAAGATGCAGCGGCAACAGAAGGAATTTCACGAAATCTACGATTTGGCAGCAATTCGGATGATTGTCCAGACGAATGAAGAATGCTACCGCGCCTTAGCTGTCGTTCACGATGCCTTCCGACCGATCCCCGGTCGGTTTAAAGACTACATTGGTTTACCTAAGCCCAACCGCTATCAGTCTCTGCATACGGTAGTCCTCGGAATTACGGGTCGTCCCTTAGAGGTGCAAATTCGGACTTTGGAAATGCATCACATTGCCGAGTACGGGATTGCGGCTCATTGGAAATATAAGGAAACGGGGAATTCCAACCGTACCCAAATGACCGCAACCGATGAGAAGTTTACCTGGCTGCGGCAGCTCTTGGAATGGCAAAGCGATCTCAAGGATGCTCAGGAATATCTGGAAAACGTCAAAGACAACTTATTTGACGATGATGTTTATGTGTTTACGCCCCAAGGGGATGTGGTGCCTCTAACTGGGGGTAGCACTCCCGTCGATTTCGCTTACCGGATTCATACAGAAGTGGGGAATCACTGTGCGGGGGCGCGGGTCAACGGACGGATGGTGACGCTGGACACGCTGCTGAGGAATGGAGACATTGTTGAAATTATCACTCAGAAAAATAGCCGTCCCAGTTTAGATTGGCTGAATTTTGTGGTGACAACTGGGGCGAAAAACCGGATTCGTCAATGGTACAAGCGATCGCATCGGGATGAAAATATTACTCGCGGTCGAGAACTCCTAGAAAAAGAATTGGGCAAAAGTGGCTTTGAATCTCTGCTGAAGTCAACCCCCATGCAGTCGGTCGCCGAACGATGTAATTACCACAGCGTCGATGATTTATTGGCTGCTCTGGGTTACGGGGAAGTCACTCTCAACCTGGTAGTCAATCGCATTCGAGAAGCCGTGAAAGCAACTCAAACGATTGCGACTGCCCCCGACCCAATAAAAGATTTTGCAGCGGCTGTTGCACTTCCAACCTCGAAAAGTCCCATCCCAGCTCCCAGCACCAAAACGCCTATCGCTGGTGTGGAAGGGTTACTGTATCATCGTGCTGGATGTTGCGGGCCGCTCCCCGGTGAAGCGATTATTGGTGCAGTCACACGCGATCGCGGAATTTCCATTCACCGCCAAGGGTGCAATAATGTGGCGAATGTCCTAGGCGATCGCTTAGTCCCCGTTAGCTGGAACCCCACCGACTCAAGCGGACGTCCTCAAACCTATCAAGTTAGCATTCAAATTGAAGTGCTTGACCGCGTCGGAGTCTTTAACGATATCCTGTCCCGTTTAAGCGATGACAATATTAATGTGCGGGGTGCAGGCGTGAAAACATCCGACGGGCGACCGGCAATCATCGACCTATGCATTGATATCCGCGATCTCCAACAACTGGAGCGGTGTTTTACCCAAATTCGCCAAATCAGCGACGTTCTCAATTTACGTCGCTTCGGTCAAGGATGTGAATAGAGATACTGCGGTGATTCGTCATTCGCCACTGGTAATAGACTCATACAGTGGGCGATTGACAACGACTCTCCGCTGATCACAACGGACTAATGACTAATGACTAATGACATAAAACGCTCTGCCTGTCTCATCTTTAATCCAGTTGCCGGTCAAAGCGACCCCGATCAAGATTTGGCAAAAATCCGGGCACTTTTAGAGCCGGAAATTGACCTAGATATTTATCTGACAACGCCAGAAATTGACGCCGCTCAACTGGCAAGAGAAGCAGTGGAACGCGGTGCCAGTACCATCATTGCCTCTGGTGGTGACGGAACCCTCTCAGCCGCCGCCGATGCCTTGGTGGGGACGAACATTCCCATGGGCGTGATTTCAAGAGGAACCGCAAATGCCCTGGCGTCTGCTTTAGGGCTACCGGATACGATAGAGGCCGCCTGCGAGACAATTTTGGGGGGTATAACGCGGGTCGTGGATGCCGCCTACTGCAACGGCAAACCGATGATATTACTCGCGGGGATTGGTTTTGAGGCAGAAGCCGTCGAACGGGCGGACAGAGAGACGAAGAACCGCTTGGGGATGATGGCATACATCCTGGCAGGAATTCAACAGTTGCGGCAGTTCAACACGTTTGAGGTTGAGATTGAGACGGAAGACAAAATCGTGAAGCTAACCGCTGCTGCTGTAACGATTGCCAATGCTGCACCCCCCACATCCATTTTGGCTCAAGGTCCAGCGGGCATTCTTTTTGATGATGGGTTGCTCGATTTAACCGTCGTGGCACCGAGTAATGTTGCCGGAGCGATCGCTGCCTCCTATCATTTACTTCAAACTGCCTTAAGCGGCAGTGCCACAGAACGAGATGACATCGGCTATCTGCGAGCCAGACGGATTCAGGTACGAACCAATCCACCGCAAAAAGTTGTCGTAGATGGGGAAATTATCGGCACCACTCCGATTGATGTCGAGTGCATTCCTGGCGGCTTAACGCTCTTAGTCCCCCTTCTCGAAGAATTGCCAGTTACAGAAAAACTTGAAGGTTTACCCAGTGTAATCATTGAATCCAAGCAGGACTTAATTCCCCCTGAAGAGGTTGATTAGTCAGTCATTCGTCACGATAGTGGTTCTCGGTTTGTTGCAATATATCCTCGTAACCTCACCCCAAAGCCCTCATCGAAAAGCAGTGAAGGGTTTGGGGTGGGGTTAAACTCTTAAGACGTTGAGGAGCATGGGTTTGAGGGACGAAACTCATCATTAACAAGGGTTTGATGTTAACGAAACGCGCTCTACCTATCCTCCAAATCATTAACTTTGTCTGTTAGGGCAGTTGTAACCAACCAAGGACTCGTAACTAAGCGCTAAAAACGACTCACAAGTAAGCGATCGCCTAGCGCCAACGAATATGCTTTCTTAAATCTAAGGGCAGCTTATATTGGACACAGGTTGAAGTGGGAGTTATCTGCCCGGAAAGTTAACCTGGAAGCCGAACAACCGCTCGCAAAAGCCAGACAGACCTTCAGGGGATGAAAGCCCACAAACATCAAAGGAATTTCTGGTGCTGTGTCGGCTCTAGTTCATATTGATGATGAAAATCCTCCGTCCTATCCTGCGATCGCTATCCAGACACCTTAGCAAGCCGCCTCTACGGTATTTGCTGTTTCAGCAACCCAAAAAAAACCCAAGCCTTCTGCCTCAAGGGGAGAGCGAATATTCTTCTTTTGAGCGGCAACCATTCTTTCCGCTAAACAGCGACGCAGCCAGCCTTGAGGCTGAAGCAAATCGGCTCAAGGCACTTTATCGCTATGAAATTCTCGATACTCCGGCAGAACAGGCATTTGACGATCTGACTGCACTGGCTTCCCACATTTGTAACACTCCCATTGCCCTCATCAGCCTGGTTGATGGCAATCGCCAGTGGTTTAAGTCAAAAATTGGTCTGAAAGCAACAGAAACAGCAAAGTATTTAGCGTTCTGCGCTCACACGATTTTACAACCAGACGAATTGTTAATTGTACGCAATACGTTAGTTGATGAACGCTTTGCCAGAAATCCTCTGGTGACATCTGACCCTTATATCCGGTTTTATGCCGGAGTTCCCTTGGTAACGCCCGATGGCTTTGTTTTGGGCACCTTATGCGTAATTGACCAGATTCCTCGAAAGCTAATGAGCCAACAAATTGAAGCGCTCAAAGCGTTGGCGCGGCAAGCGATCGCTCAGATGGAACTCCGAATTCATCTCAATCAATTAGAACGCACCGTTTCTCAGCATCAACAGGTAGTGGAAGCGTTAGGAGAAAGCGATAAAAAATATCGCTCTGTCGTTGATAACGTCAAAGAAGTAATTTTTCAAACAGACGTCACAGGTTTGTGGACATTCCTGAATCCGGCTTGGACAGAAATCACCAAATTCTCGATTGCCCAAAGTCTTGGCACTCATGTTCTAAACTACGTTCATCCTGAAGATCGCCAACGCAATATAAAACTGTTTCAAGCTCTGATTCAATGCCAAACAAAATTTTACCGACAGGAGATCCGCATCCTAACCGCTGATGGCAGCTTTTGCTGGCTTGACGTTTATGCCTGCGCGACACTGGACGCTAGCGGAAGTATCGTGGGTATTTCCGGCACCTTAAATGACATTACGGATCGCAAGCAAACTGAAGAGGCACTCCAAAAGACAACCAGCTTGCAGCGGGCAATTTTGGATAGTGCCAACTACACGATCGTTTCTACAACACCAGATGGCACAATTTGCACCTTTAATGCCGCCGCCGAGAGATATTTAGGATACGCTGCTGCTGAAGTCGTGGGCAAAACAACACCCTTGCGATTTCACGATTCACGCGAAGTATTCCGGCGTGCCCAAGAATTGTCACAGGAGTTGGGAATCCCCATCGATCCAAGGTTTGAGGTTTTTGTTGCCAAGGCGCGTCGTGGAGAAGTGGACGAGCGCGAATGGACGTTTATCCGCAAAGATGGTAGTCGTTTTCCCGTGCTGGTGTCGATGACGGCGTTACGGGATACGGAGGGCAACATTACTGGGTTTCTCGGAATTGGCAGCGACATCACACAGCGCCAGCAAGCGGAACACGAACTGCGAGAGAGCGAGGCAGGGTTACGAGCGCTGTATGAAGTGACGGCAGCTCAAGGCGGAAAAGGAACGCCGCTACACTTCGACCAACGCATCCAGCGGATGCTGAAAATGGGATGCTGGCGATTTGGCTTAGAAATCGGGACGCTAGCGAAGATTGAAGGGGATAAATATTACCTGATTGCTGCCCAGGTGCCCGAAAACTCACCCATTCATCTTGCCAAAGGAAATCTTTTCGATGTTAAGCAGACTTATTGCGGTGAAGCACTGCGCTGCGACGAACCGATTTGCTTTGAGTCCGTTGAGCGATCGCAATGGTACCAGTATCCGGCAAATACCCCTTTCAAAATAGAGGCCTATATTGGTACCAGGGTAGTGGTAGGCGGGATTGTTTACGGTACCCTCAGTTTCTCCAGTTTAAAAGTGCGATCGCAACCATTCACGGTGGTAGACAAAGAGCTAGTGAAGCTCATGGCACAGTGGGTAGGAGGTGAAGTTGAGCGGGCAAAAGCCCAAGAAGCCCTACAACAGCAAGTTACCAGGACTTTGCTGCTTAAACGGATTACCCAAGAGATTCGCGCCAAGCTAGAAACACAAGAAATTTTTCAAACGACTTGTAAGTTATTGGGCGAAACATTCGCCGTGAATCGCTGTTTGATTTACTCATACATCGCCACCCCTAAACCACAAATTCCCCTAGTGGCGGAGTATTTGGAGCCTGGGTATGATTCGATAATGGATGTACAAATCCCCGTTGTTGGCAATCCCCATGCCGAACAAACAATTGCTCAAGATCGCGCGATCGCTTCCTCAAATGTCTATGCCGATCCGCTGCTCAAAGAAACTGTTTCTCTGTGTCAGCAAATTCAACTCAAATCGATGCTGGCGATTCGCACTTCCTATCAAGGAGAAACTAACGGTGTGATTGGCTTGCATCAATGTAACACCTTCCGTGAGTGGACTAAAGAGGAAATTGAATTACTCGAAGCAGTGGCAGATCAAGTCGGTATTGCTCTGGCTCAAGCTTGCCTATTAGAGCAAGAAACCCGCCAACGCGAACAATTAGCTCAGCAAAATGTTGCCTTAGAAAAAGCAAAACAAGAGGCAGAAGCAGCTAACCGTGCTAAGAGTGAATTTTTAGCTACCATGAGCCACGAAATCCGCACTCCCATGAATGCGGTAATTGGCATGACTGGGTTACTACTAGATACCGAACTCAAGCCACAACAGCGAGACTTTGTAGAAACTATTCGCAACAGCGGCGATGGCTTACTCACAATTATTAATGACATCCTTGACTTCTCTAAAATTGAGTCCGGTAAGCTGGAGCTGGAACAACAACCTTTCAATCTGCGAGATTGTATCGAAGAATCGCTTGATTTGCTGGCTCACAAGGCGGCAGAAAAAAACTTGGAATTAGCGTATTTGATAGATCCTTCTGTACCGAAAATGATTGTGGGGGATGTGACGCGACTCCGCCAAATTCTGGTAAATCTAATTGCGAATGCAGTTAAATTTACACACCAAGGGGAAGTTGTGATTTCGGTAAAAGCTCGTCAACTGGGAGAACGAGGCAGAGGGACAGGGGGGCTGGCGAGCTGGGGAGCGAATTTAGAACAAGAAATTGCTCATCTTACCGATGAGACGAACAAACCGATTTCTGTTGAAGAACTAGAAGAAAAAGCTGCAATCCAACATCGAAAACCCAAAATAAAAAATCACAAATATGCGATTCGTTTTGCCGTTAAAGATACCGGAATTGGGATTCCTTCTGACCGTATAGACCGTCTATTTAAACCCTTCAGCCAGGTTGACTCCTCTACAACTCGCAACTATGGCGGTACGGGGTTGGGATTAGCGATTAGCCGACAATTAACAGAAATGATGGGCGGGAGAATTTGGGTGGAAAGTGAAGGGGGTCAGGGTTCCACATTTTATTTCGCCGTTGTCGCCACCTCCGTTCCCACTTCAACGCTTGCTGACAGCCGCGACTCCCAACAACTATTAGCTGGAAAACGGTTGCTGATTGTGGATGATAACGCGACCAATCGGCAAATTTTGACTTTGCAGGCGATCGCGTGGGGAATGATCTCCCGCGCCGCCACCTCTGGGGAAGAAGCCCTGAACTGGCTGAGCAATCAGGAGACCTTTGATATTGCGATTCTGGATATGCAAATGCCGCAGATGGATGGCTTGAATTTAGCCGCAGAAATTCGCAAACTACCCAATACTCGGACGTTGCCAATAGTGATGTTAACTTCTCTAGGCAAGTCGGAGATAGAGCTACAAGCACAGCAAGCAAATTTTGCCGCCTTCCTGAATAAACCGATTAAACAATCTCAGCTCTACAATGTCTTGAGCGGTCTGCTTGGCGAACCCGCTGCGCTGCCAAGTCCGCGTCCCCATCCCGAACCGATTGACCCAAATCTAGCGCAACGGCTACCACTACGAATTCTGTTAGCCGAAGACAATGTCGTCAACCAAAAGGTGGCGCTGCATCTATTGGGGCGTCTGGGATATCGAGCGGATATCGCCAGCAACGGTTTGGAAGTGCTGCAAGCGCTGCAACGCCAGCCCTATGATGTTGTTCTGATGGATGTGCAAATGCCAGAAATGGACGGATTGAGCGCTACGCGACGGATCTGTGAGGAATGGCCCTACGAGCAACGTCCCTGGATTATTGCCATGACGGCGAATGCGATGCAGAGCGATCGCGAGGAGTGTTTGAGTGCGGGGATGGATAATTATGTCAGCAAGCCGATTCAGATGGAGGCGCTGCTGAAGGCACTCGCTGCTTTGCAGCCGCTTCCCCGCCTCCCCATGTCCACCTCTGCCGTTGATTTCCAGGCAATCCAAGGGCTTTGCGATATGTTTGGAGAGAATGCTTCATCTGTTCTGGTGGAAGTCATTGATAGCTTTTTGGAAGATACACCCCAAATATTGCAAGTCATTCGGAATGCAGTAGATGCTGGAGATGCCGTGGCGCTGCGACAAGCGACCCACACGCTTAAGTCAACCAGTGCGACGCTGGGTGCTATGACCCTATCCAATTTGTGTAAGCAACTCGAAGCGATCGCGAAAGACGATACTCTAGCAGGGGCACCGGAAATCGCATCGCAGATGGAGGCGGAGTATGAGCGCGTGCGCTGTGCGTTGCAAGATTTCCATCTTTGATCGAGATTGAAACCTCCGTCCGGAGTACATCCTATACCAATTTACGGATAGGTCTAATAAAAATGCTTTCCCTTCCCCAAGAACCCTCTATCGTCCTCGTGGTAGACGACGACAGAATCATGCGTCAGCTACTGTGTCAAGCAATGCAACAGGAAGGATACCAGGTTGTTGAAGCGAGCAATGGAGAGGAGTGCTTGAGTGCTTATGTTCGCTTTCAGCCGCATATTGTCTTGCTCGATGCCATGATGCCGGTAATGGATGGCTTCACTTGCTGCTCCAGGCTACAAGAGATCCCTTCATGCGATCGCACTCCCGTATTGATGATTACAGGTCTTGACGACAAAGAATCCGTTGACCGAGCTTTTGAGGTCGGAGCCATTGATTTCGTTACCAAACCTATTCACTGGCCCGTACTGCGTCAGCGGGTGCGGCGTTTAATCCAACAATTTCAACTTTATCAACAACTGGAGGTGGCAAACCGAGACTTGCAGCGACTTGCGACCTTCGACAGTCTGACGGGACTGGCAAACCGCCGTCGATTTGATGAGTATCTTGGTCAAGAGTGGCGGCGAATGTTACGCGAACAACTGCCCCTGTCTCTCATCTTCTGCGATATCGATTTTTTCAAAACCTACAACGATACTTACGGGCATCAAGCTGGAGATATTTGTTTACAAACTGTCGCCGGTGCCTTGTTTCGGGTTGTCAAGCGCTCGACAGATTTAGTCGCACGCTATGGCGGCGAAGAGTTTGCAGTAATTTTGCCTAATACCTCTGCTGCGGGTGGGTTGCAAGTCGCAACGGAAATTCGACAGGCTGTGAAATCTTTAGAAATTGTTCATGCCAAGTCTGCTGTTAGCCAGTATGTAACGCTGAGTTTGGGTGTTGCTGGCGCGATTCCTTTGCATGACGCCTCGCCAGAAGCGTTACTTAAGGAAGCTGATGAGGCGTTGTATCGGGCAAAAGCAGGGGGACGCGATCGCGTATGCTCCTAGACGCAGCTTCTGGCGATGATGCATCGGTAGATACAATCAGCCACGCAGATATAAAGAGCGATATAAAGTGCGATCGCACGAGTCAAGTTAATATGCACAAATCATCTGAAAAAATTAAAACTGCAAAATCAAATTAGTAATTTTTAATTTTTAATTTCTACAAGAGGTGAGCGGTGAAAAGTCGTAGAGCATTCGTGTCTCTCCTGCTGTTGGTGGCTCTCTTAAGCATCGGTACAGACTCAGTGGCAAAACCTTTGCAGGTTCGACTCAACCGACGGTTAGAAGTCATTTCCTATGCAGGTAAAGTCACTTATAAACTTAGAGACGCTGCTGGGTCGGTTAGGGTCGGCTTGCGCCTTGAGGAGGTGGGCGATACTATCACGACGGGCGACGAGTCTAAAGCCGTCCTAGCCGTCGATACCGGCGTTGGCTTCGTGAATGTCTCAGAAAATACCACTCTGCAAGTACAACAATTGCAGACAATGCCTGATGGGGGAAGAATTACGCGGCTTCAAGTCACGGGGGGACAAGCTCGCCTGGAGGTACGACCGTTTACGAATCCTAATTCGCGCTTTGAAATTGAAACACCTGCCGGTTTGAGTGGCGTTCGCGGGACGCAATTTGGTGTGAGCGTCAAACCCAATGGCAAGACGAGCGTTGCCACCCTAGAAGGGAGCGTGGTCGAGGAAGCTCAGGGGCAAGCGGTAGAAGTCAATGCTGGGTTTCGGACTTTAGTCATTCCTGGCGAACCCCCTTCCCAGCCAATTCCTTTAAAAGAAGAGGGTGAATTAGAGATCCGAGTTCTGGCGGCGATAGAGGGCGATCGCGTACGCATTCGCGGTCTAATCGATCCGTTCAATCTGTTGATCGTGGCGTCTACTTTACAGAATGTGGAGCGCACGGGTGAATTTGATATTACAGTCCCACTGCCTAAGCAACGGAAAATTCAAGCGGTTGTGGTAACTCCTTTGGGACAACGGCAGGCGTATGAACTGCTGGTTCCGTGAGGTTGGTCGTTAGACTTGCTCAGTGCATTTTATCTGCAACCCTTCTCCCTAAAATCGCCTCGCTTTTGCCAACGCATTTTATGTTCGCAAAAGCGAATTACGCGATCGCTTAAACCTTTCGACAATAATAGAATTTAGAACCTTGGGGCATCTCAACTTACTTTTTTGGATGACCGGGGAGTGTCGTTTTTATTTAAACCCCCGGTAGATTGAGACTCTTTAAAACACCCCTCTTAAACAACAAACTCAAATGCGCTTTGATTGCCCAGCTTCCTGGCATGATTTCCAGGATGAAGCCTCCGTGCTTACGTTCCAGCAACCCCAATCGCATCTAGAACGTCGCCAACTAGAGAAAGCGCTGCGTCAAAAGGTAGGGAAATTGAAGCGATCTTCTAGCACCCTCTCCCAACCTGCCTCGATGTACTTCATCCGAGTGCAGGTGGGTACAAATCAACCGCAAGTTTGGAATGCAGGCACACTCGCAGCCGAAGGCAGGAAAAATAAAGCATTCTTCACAGATGCCAACAAAGCGTGCAGGCTATATTGGGACAACTTTTTAAAAGTTTTTGCCGATTTATTTACGGGCGCGATCGCTTTATGACGGACATGACTCCTGCTCACCAGGCAGAGGAACGCTATGTCCTAGCCGTTAATGCCGGTCAAGTAGGACTTTGGGACTGGGATCTCCAAACTGGTGAAATGTATCTCACCGCTAGCTGGAAAGCGATGCTGGGCTATCGCGAAGACGAAATTGACAACCGTATAGAGGCTTGGCTCCATCTGGTACATCCGGATCAGCGGGAATGGGTGATGACGGCTGCAAGTATTTATCTCGAAGGGTTGACACCCCAGTATGAAATCGAACATCGGATGATCCACAAGAATGGCAATATCCGGTGGTTTCTCTGTCGGGGGATTGCATTTCGAGATGAGCAAGGCATACCTTATCGTATGGCAGGGTCAATCACTGATATCACCGAGCGCAAGCGAACCGAGGAAGCCCTTCAGGAAAGTGAGTATCGGTATTACACCTTAGCTAAAATGTCGCCGGTAGGGATTTTCCACACAGATGTAGAAGGGAACTGTTTGTATGTCAACGAGCGCTGGCGCGAACTGGCAGGATTAACCCTGGCGGAAGCACTCGGAGAAGGTTGGACGAGAGCGCTGCATCCCGACGATCGCGATCGCGTCATCAGCGAATGGAAGCAGGCGATAATAGAAAACCGGCGATTTGCCTCAGAGTATCGGTTTGGGCGTGCGGATGGAGTCGTCACCTGGGTGTTTGGTCAGGCGGTGGCGGAACAAGGAGTAGCCGGTGCGACGGTTGGTTTTATTGGCACGCTCACCGATATCACCGAACGCAAGCAGGCGGAGGAGGCACTGCGACTGCAAGTTCTCAGGGAGCAACTGATAGGGGCGATGCTAGAGCGCATCCGTCAGTCTCTCAATCTCAGCGAGATTCTGAACACGACGGTGGCAGAAGTGCGGCAATTTCTAGCCTGCGACCGGGTGATTATTTATCGTTTCGAGGCAGGCTGGCGCGGGGTTGTGGCGGTGGAGTCTGTAGACCCCAATTGGACTTCGATGCTGGGAACTCCCGTCTACGATCCCTGTTTTAAGGAAAAGTACGCCCAGCTGTATCAGCAGAGTCGGGTTCAAGCAATCGCAGATATTTACAACTCAGGACTGGGTCAGTGTCATATCGATGTGCTGGAGCAGTTTCAGGTTAAAGCGAACTTAGTCGTTCCGATTCTGCAAGGGCAACAGTTGTGGGGGTTGCTGATTGCTCATCATTGTTCGCAACCCCGACATTGGCAACCGTGGGAAATCGATCTGCTCTCTTCTTTGGCGATGCAGGTGGGTATTGCGATTCAACAAGGGCAACTCTATGAACAATTGGAGGCAGCTAACCAAAAGTTGCAGCGCCTTGCGACTTTGGACGGTCTGACGGGTCTGCCGAACCGACGCCGGTTTGATGAGTACCTGGATCAGGAGTGGCGGCGTCTGAGACGAGAAAAAGTCCCCCTGTCTCTGATCTTGTGCGATATTGACTTTTTCAAACTCTACAATGACACCTATGGTCATCAAGCCGGGGATACTTGTTTAATTACCGTCGCCAGTGCGATCGCTCAAGCTGTCAAGCGACCAGCAGATTTAGTCGCTCGATACGGGGGCGAAGAATTTGCCGTAATTTTGCCCAACACTACACAAAATGGGGCATTGCAAGTGGCAGAAGAGATTCGAGTGGCAGTGCAAGACTTAAAGATTGTCCATACCCATTCTTTAGTTAGTCAGTATGTGACGCTGAGTTTGGGCGTTGCGACTACGGTTCCCGACTGCGATACTTCACCAGAAATATTGTTAAAGACAGCGGATGAGGCGCTTTATCAGGCAAAAGCTCTGGGACGCGATCGCGTTAGCCGATGCTGCTCTTAGCCACTCTTCGGGTTAGTGTCTGCGGTTCTTAACAGCTATAACCATCCGGCACTTTCCCGATGACCTGTGATGAGTGAAGTTTAGTCTATTTTTAAAAATATCGTTACAATTATAACTTTTTAAAGCTGTTTTCCCTAATCCAGCCAGCTCCCAACTTCTTAGCTTTATAGAGCAATTTTATAGGGTTATGAGACTTTACGATTACTTTTTTTTGATGAAAATTGCCCTTAAATTTTAGACTGCTAAGACAACAAAATAGTTCCTTGAATCTTTCATAGATTTGTGACACTTTCCAAACAGTCCACTGGCAGGAAGCCTCTATTTGAGGAAATGCTACTTCAACCCATTGCCAGAGGTAAAAACATTATTCAGGCACTAAAATATTTACTGTTATTTTGGGATTTAAAGAGCTTAAAGTCATTACCTGTAGAGGAATGCTGAGACTTAAAAGATTTAGCAATCCTTGATTTGAGCGGGCGAAAAAATTTTTTATGGATTTCTGGAACCTTTTGCTTTGGCTAACGACTTTGAATGTAACAAAGCAACTGAAAACCAGAGAATTGAAGGAAGTAATTATGAATCGCGCTCTCAAATCCGTAGCTAAGATTTCCGTACTATCTGCACTAGCGATCGCTCCTGTTTTAATGTCTAGTTTGGATGCTTCTGCAAAACCCACTGGAACACGAGCAAATTATGTCGGAGTTGGTGGTTCTGCTAGCGTTACAAATGGCGGACAAGATGGCGATGCTGCCGCAGTCGGCGGTGTAATTCAAGGCCGCTATGCGGTTCCCAAGACGCCAGTTTCTATTAGAGGTTCCGTGCAGTTCACCAACGAAACCAGCACTATCATTCCGATGGTTACTTATGATGTGCCTGTTACCAATAAAGCCAACTTCTACGTTGGTGGTGGCTACGGTTTGCATGAATCGGAAGGCAAACCATCTACCTTCGGAAACCGCAATGCGCCTGTAGTCACGGCTGGCGTCGAAGCAGAAGTTGCCAAGAACGTTGTAGTCTTCAGCGATGCCAAACTGGGAATCAAGCCTTACGAAAACAGTCCTGCTTCTTCTGTTAGCGTCCAGCTAGGAGTCGGCTACGGATTCTAAGATTAACTCTCTCTCTATCGTTCTTGGCGGTGTTTGGTTCGAGATATTTTGACTTAAGTGACTTCTAGCAAAGTGGGACAGGTTGATAAAGCCTGTTCCACTTTAGTTTTTATAACGGTTCTCACTTGGGTTTGATACACCGCACAGTAGGGTAGCTATGCTAACCTACCGATGGAGCTGATTCAATGGACCGCTTAAGATTGCTAGGCTCAAAAATCGGGTTAGGCGCGAAGACTCGACGCTCTTACTTGCATCACTGCATCCCTGCATCACGGTGTGGCGAACCGAAGGGCGTCCTCTGGGGATATCCCTTTCTGCAAGAATTGTTAAAATCTAGGGATTTTCTCACCTATCGCTAAAGATTAAGAATGGTGATAGTACCATGAATGTATACGCCGTAATCCCGATAGATTTTCCGGTGATCCAGTTCAACCGTTCAGCCCCTTAGTTTCCGATGGTTAAATCTCCGATTTCCCCAGTCCAAAAGCTTTCTAAAGTAGAAGGACTCAAAGAACGCAGCAACTTTTTACGCGAACCTGTGGCAACTGAGCTACTGGAAGACACCAACAGCTTCACAGAAGATGCCACCCAGATTCTCAAATTTCACGGATCGTACCAGCAGGATAACCGGGACAACCGGGTGAAGGGTCAGGAAAAAGATTACCAGTTCATGCTGCGTACCCGTAATCCGGGGGGCTTCATTCCACCACAACTGTATCTGACCTTAGACCGACTGGCTGAGGAATATGGCAATGGAACGCTACGCGCTACGACTCGCCAGGGTTTTCAGCTGCATGGAATTTTAAAGAAAAATCTCAAAGCATCCATCGCTGCCATCATTAAAAACATGGGGTCAACGCTGGGAGCCTGCGGCGACCTCAACCGCAATGTGATGACGCCCCCAGCGCCTTATAAAAATCGCCGGGACTACGAATATACCTGGGAGTATGCCAACAATATTGCTGACCTACTGGCACCGCAAACAGGTGCATATTATGAAATTTGGCTAGATGGCGAAAAGTCCATTAGCGCGGAAGAAAACCCAGAGGTAAAGGCGGCGCGGCAACGCAACGGCAACGGCACCGTCGTTCACGGGAAAGAAGAACCGCTATATGGCGATCGCTATATGCCCCGGAAATTTAAGTGTGCCGTAACGGTACCGGGGGATAATTCGGTTGACCTCTATTCCCAAGATGTCAGCTTGGTGGTGATTACCAACACCGAGGGAGAACTAGAGGGATTTAATGTCTTTGCAGGTGGTGGTTTGGGACGCACCCACAACAAAGAAGAGACATTTCCCCGGATGGCAGATCCCATCGGGTATGTAGAGAAACAAGATATCTACGATCTGATCAAAGCAATTGTCGCCACTCAAAGAGATTATGGCGATCGCGCAAACCGCCGTCATGCGCGGATGAAATACCTAATCGAAGATTGGGGCGTCGAGAAGTTCCGCGCCAAAGTCGAAGAATACTTTGGCAAACCGCTGGCAGCTTTTAAAGAGTTACCGCCGTTTAAATACAAAGATTTCTTGGGATGGAACGAACAAGGCGACGGTAAGCTGTTTCTAGGAATTCCGATTGAAAATGGTCGGGTGAAGGACGAAGGTAACTTTAAGCTAAGAACTGCACTGCGGGAAATCGTGCAGAAGTTCTCGCTACCGATTCGCCTGACACCCAACCAAAACTTGCTGTTTTACGAAATTGACCCGGCGCAAAAAACCGAAATTCAGCAAATTCTTGACCGCTGTGGCGTTCAGGCAGACCCCAATCAACTTGACCCGTTGGTGCGCTATTCAATGGCTTGCCCCGCCATGCCGACTTGCGGCTTGGCGATTACCGAATCGGAACGGATCATGCCGGATCTCTTGAATCGGGTTCGGGCGCTGCTGAAAAAAGTGGGATTGGAAAACGAACACTTTATCGTGCGGATGACGGGTTGCCCGAATGGTTGCGCTCGTCCCTATCTGGCAGAATTAGGATTTGTCGGGAGTGCGGCTGAATCTTATCAGATTTGGCTAGGGGCTTCACGCGACCAAACGCGACTCTCTAGAGCCTATATGGATCGGCTGCACATTAACGAGCTAGAAACCGAATTAGAGCCGATTTTCGTTTACTTCAAGCAGTCGCGGCAACCCCAAGAAGGTTTTGGGGATTTCTGCGATCGCGTTGGTTTTGATGCGATTCGTCAATTTACAGTTGACTATGAGTCAGAAGCAGTCTCTCCTCAGTCAGATACTGGGTTGATAAATGAGGTGGTGCTGCCAGAAGAATCAGAAATTGCAGTTGCAGCTAAAATCCGTCGTCGAATCAATGTCCGGGATGATGTTTACAGCCGCTTGAAAGCAGAAGCAGCCCGTCAGGGTAAGCCCATGACTCAATTGGCAACTGAGGTAATCGAAGCTTTCTTGCAGGCGAATCAAAAGCCTAACGAGTAATCCGGCTGGCGACTCAGTAATCTTAAAGTCTGGTTGATTCCCCTAATTTCCCAGAACCCCAACCCTTTCCCGCTTGCGGGGAGGGGTTCTTTATATGATGGGCAAGTAGACGGATTTGAGATGAGTCTTCAATCATTCAACTCAGCCGTAACAAAACGCCCGGAGAGACTCTACCTCCGAGTTACATCTAGGGATTGATGGATCTAGTAGCAGAAAATACCAAAATTTCAACATCAAGGATTAAAAAATCAATTCTGCATTTGTGGATTCGCGATGCAGATATGGCAATCGGAGGGAAAAATGACTGTAGCTGAAAATAAGCGTGCTGTGGGGGTATTTTCTAATCGTCAAGATGCAGAAACTGCACTCGATGAAGTTAACAAAGCTGGCTTCCCAATAGATAGGGTTTCGGTAATTACCACACAAGCAAAACCTGACGATCAACTTGCCGGTGCGAATATGAGCGATCGCATTGGTGATGAAGCTAGCGTCACTGCTGCCACAAAAGCCAACGCAAATACTAACGTTGGGCTGTTTGGTGGCATATTCACCAGTCTTAGCACTTTAGCAGTTCCTGGTGTGGGGGCTGTAATGGCAGCGGGTGGTCTGGGCTTGACACTAGCCGGTACGATTGCTGGTGTTGGGATTGGAACAGCGGCAACGAATCGCCTGATTGAGGCATTAACCGATCTCGGCATTCATGAAGATGACGCTAAAGTTTATAGCGATCGCCTGTTTTACAATTACTATTTGGTAATTGTGGATGGTACAGACGAGGAAATCGCCAAAGTTGAAGGAGTTTTTCGCAATCAGGGAATTCAGGATTGGGCTGTTTATAACCGACCAAACGATTCACCTGTCTTGTCCTAAATTTCCTAGAATACTAAACTCCCAATTCTCACCAAGCTAGCTGAAAATAGATTTGAGAAAGTTTTAGTGTAACTTTCTCAAATCTATTTTGTCCTTACTTTTTTTGTTCATCAGTAGTGGGAATTTGTGCCCTAAGTTGCCCCCTAAACTGATTGCTTAAGCAATTCCGACGATGGTTGCTGTGATTGCTGGATCGGAATCTCAATCGCAAATTCTGCTCCTTGTCCGGGTGACGAAATGCATCGTAGCTGTCCCCGATGTGTCTCTGTCACTATCTGATAGCTAATCGCTAATCCCATTCCGGTTCCCTTACCAACCGGCTTGGTAGTGAAAAACGGGTCAAATAATCGTTGTTGAATCTCTTCAGCAATACCTGCGCCATTATCTGCAATCCGAATCGCAATTTGTTTTGATGCCAAAACTTGCGTGCGAATTGTAATTCGGCTGGGCGAAGCTTGCCTATCTTGATAGCTACGCTTGGCGTTGAACTCCTCTATGGCATCAATCGCATTGCTGAGGAGGTTCATAAATACTTGGTTAAGTTGTCCGGCATGGCACTCAATTTTAGGTAACTGACCATACTCCTTGACAACTTCAATGGCTGGATGATCTGGCTTTGCCTTAAGACGGTTTTGCAAAAGCATCAGCGTGCTATCAATGCCCTGGTGAATATCCACATCCTTGACTTCTGATTCATCCAAACGGGAAAACACACGCAGCGAGTAAACAATATCACGAATACGCTGAGCGCCAACTTGCATCGAGGCAAGGAGTTTGGATAAATCTTCTTTGAGAAATTCCAGTTCCATGTCCTCTGCTTTGTCTTGAATCTGGGGCGTGGGCTGAGGATACTGCTCTTGGTACAGCTCAATCAACTCTAGTAAATCTTGGATGTAAGAGCTGGCATGAGTAAGGTTGCCGTAGATGAAGTTAACTGGATTATTGATTTCGTGGGCAATGCCTGCCACCATCTGACCCAAACTAGACATTTTCTCGCTCTGCACCAGATGGAGTTGGGTCTGGTTAAGTTTGCTCAGCGTTTGGTTGAGCAGTGTAATCTGTTGTTGGGTTTGGTTGTAAAGCTGAGCCTGAGTAATGGCAACTGCTAACTGATCGACAACTGCTTTGAGTAATTCCCGATCTAGTGGACTTAGGGAATGAGCGTGCAACCCAATGAGATAGCCGCAGCAGCCATCTAAAAGCGGGATAGGGAGTGCAAGGTAGGCGTGAGCTTTTAACTGTAGAGGTGTTTGCTCTAACTCAGCATCAACAAACAACAGATGAAGTGCTTCTGTCTGCTGTAGACAAGCTGCTATGTCTATACACGAATTGGACTGAAACTTTCTTGGCTGAATCGTCAATGTTTGGGCGTGAGAGTCGCCAACCAGCTCAAGGGTTTGGGATTGGGGATCGTACCAGCCAAACAGCACTCTATCAAGCTGTGTTAAGGTTGCCAGTTCTGTAACCGTCGTCTGAACAATGGTTTGTAGCTCTAAAGATTCTCGGATACGACGCACCAAACGGTTGAGTAGAGCTTCCTGTTCGGCACGAGTGCGAGTTTGCTCAAACAGCTGCACCTGTCGCCATGCACCCATTAGGGCAATCAGCAACAATCCGCCTAAAACGGTCGCCAAGAGGTTGAGTGCGCCTAAGTTAGATTCGATATTCTGGTGAGGAATAACCAGCGCAATTGACCAATCCGCTTCCTTTAGGGGCACGTAGGCAACGTAGTTCCATCTGTCATTGACTCGTATTAGTTCAATCCCCGCTTGTTTGGCAACCATGTGCTGAGCGATCGCTGCCAGTGCCGGATTGGAAGATTGTAAGAAGCTGGGTGCCTCATGCTCTGCGGAGCCAATCATCTTGGGGTCAGGATGGGCAATCGCCACCCCTGTGGAGTTGAGTGCAAAGGCATAGCTGCCAGCTCCCTCTTGGAGCCTGCTGACTACCTGAATCACTCGGTCAACTTTAATCGCTCCACCCATTGCTCCCAGCACTTGAGTTCCTGAATCCCCCATAATTGGAGCGCTGATATTGATTTGTAGAAGGCCTGTGGTGCGACTGACTACGGGATTCGCGGCACTGACTTGCCCTGACATTGCCTTGATAAACCATTCCCGGTCTTTAATATTTTTGCGATGAGGACCGACGCTGGTATTCGCACCCCAACCCTCGGAGTTGACAATTGACAGCTGGTGAATTTCTTTAAACCGTTGCAATTCCGACTTTAAATAAGGCTGGGCGACTGACCAATCTATAGAGCGCACGAGGGGACTGTTCGCCAGCATCTCTACTTCAGTCTTCCGATTAGATAGCCACTGGTCAATCTCATCTCGTCCCTGCTGGACTTTCAGTAAGGCTTGTTGCTGGAGGTTCTCCAGAATCAGTCCCCGCACAACCTGATAGCTAACTACAGCGATCGCACTCACCCCCAAAGTTGACCCTGCCAGTATCGATAAAACAATTAGGTCACGAGGTTGCCATCTTTGCTTGTAGCGATGCTGCTTTTTTGGCAGCCTTGACCAAAACGCTTTAGAAAAATTGAATTTCCCCAATTTGGGAAATGCTTCCCGGCTACTTTTTTGGCTAGCTGAGTTAGCCTGGTTGTTTAGGATGGACACTCTTACTGCTACCTGCTATCGACTTGAGAAATAGGAGATTTCCAAGGAATTTAAGATTGAAAAAGTTGAAAGAGTTCAATGTTATGCTCCACAATCAGCTAGTTTTCTCTAAGAATCATATGGAGATGTTCTGCTCTCGCAACTCTTTTACCTGTAAATTTAGATACTACCATCGGATAATTGAACCAGCATTGGCACAATTGCTGAATCTTCATCCTGTTAAAAGTCTCAAGTTTAAAGGTCAATTGAATAAATTCGATTCTTCCTCAAGTCGCGAGCAATGAGCGTGTCGAGGGAACTCAAGCTCAGTGCGGCTTAGGGTTAACAATGGATTCGCAAGTTAAGCTCGCATCTTTTCCCTTTTCGGGCAGGGCATTGGGAAAGGATACCTATATTTTCCAGCTTTACAGATATATCGCACATTCTGCACCCCCTACTGTCACAATCGGTTATTTCGGTTTTTTTTTCTAACAAAGGTGATTTCTTATACAAAAAAATGTAAATATGTTTTGCGATCGCAAGCCCAAATTTTTAAATGTCGAAAATTCGGAGTATGGCAGTTTAGGTTGTGGAATGGGGGTTAAATCAGCGTGCAGATAGCGGCTGGTTATGCAAGCAGCATTCTTCCGATCCAGGGTCGCCTGCATTAGATGGTACGGGGAGAGATCGCCTGTGAAAATTGACCTGTTCAAAGACAGTTACTTAGTGATAAAAATCCTTTCTGTCAATGACTAGGAGGGGAAGAGAATGAAGAGAAACTAGCCCCATTCTGGCTAATAGATGGAAGGATATCGCACCGGCTATCGTTCAATTTTACGCATTAAGATAGAGGGATTTGTGCCCAAGAACCACACTTGAACAGCTAGAGGTGGCGGGGTTAGTCCGCGAGACTCGCCCGCGGCTTGAACTTTCACAGGAAAAGTTCGCAACGCTACTTGGGGTATCGTTCCATAGTGTGAATCGATGGGAAAACAAACGAACGTGCCCCTTACCACTCGGTTGGAAGCAGATTGAAACACTGCTGCAATCATAATGGGGGAACAGGTCGAAGACGACTAGCCAGGTATTTCGAGGAGCAGGAGTTGCGCCAGTGACATTTGCAGACAAAGGAAGGGCTGCTGACAGCATTTTTGTTACAGGCGGCGAAATGGGGAATTTGATGCGATCGCTCGATTGGTCGCAGACTCCCTTAGGAGATGTAACCTACTGGCCCCAAAGTTTGCGGAGCGCTGTCAGCATTTTGCTGCCTTCAAAAGCTCAGATTTGCCTGTTCTGGGGAACTGAATTGATCGCGCTCTACAACGATGCTTATCGCCCTGCTTTGGCATCGAAGCATCCTTGGGCGCTGGGTCGCCCCGCCCGTGAGCTGTGGAGCGAAGTTTGGGACGCGCTCAAACCCTTGCTTGAGGGAGTTGTCACGACTGGAGAAGCCTTCTGGGCGCGAGATTATTTGTTCTTTCTCAATCGCTACGGGTACAGCGAGGAAACTTACTTTGATGTCTCGTATGACCCCGTGCGGGATGAGAGCGGGGAAGTCGGCGGCATTTTTTGCATCGTTAGCGAGACAACCGGGCGAGTTCTGGGCGATCGCCGCTTACAAACATTAAGCTTACTGGCGAGCAAAACAGCTCAAGCCAAGACGGTTGAAGCTGCCTGTAGAACGGCAATTCAGGCTTTAGCCACCAATGCTCACGATATTCCGTTTGCCCTGCTTTATCGAGTGGCGGCAGATGGCAAGCAAGCGACTCTGGTTGAAACGGCTGGATTCGAGGCGGAAACCTCAGCAACGCCAGCAATCGTAGACCTGACTCAAGACAATGACGGATGGGGATTGAGACGAATTCATCAGACTGGGCAAGCCGTTATTGTTGATGTAGCAACTCGCTTCGGGGAGTTACCGAAGGGAACCTGGGATAGGTCGCCTGCTGCTGCCTGGGTTGTGCCAGTGACCCAATCGGGACAACCTCAGATTGTTGGGTTTTTGGTGTTGGGAATCAATCCCCATCGAGCCTTTGAGAATGAGTACCGAGAATTTTTTGATTTAGTGGCAGGCAATGTCACGAATGCGATCGCGAATGCCCGTGCGTTTGAAGAAGAACGCCAGCGAGTGGAAGCACTGGCAGAACTGGATCGCGCCAAAACGTCCTTCTTCAACAATATCAGCCACGAATTCCGTACTCCCCTGACGCTGATGCTATCACCGCTAGAGCAGACGCTAGCCGAATTAGAGGGAAACATTCCGACCAAAGCGCGATCGCAACTGGAAATGGTGCAGCGCAACGGGAAGCGCTTGCTGAAGCTCGTCAATACGCTGCTCGATTTTTCGCGCATTGAAGCCGGACGCACTCAGGCAAACTACCAGCCAACCGATTTGGCAACCTATACGGCTGAATTAGCCAGTCTATTTCGTTCTACCGTTGAGCAAGCAGGACTGCAACTCACGGTTGATTGTCCTCCCTTACCAGAACCGATTTATGTAGATCGGGATATGTGGGAGAAGATTGTGTTGAATCTGCTCTCGAATGCCTTTAAGTTTACGTTTGAAGGAGAAATTGCGGTGGTTCTGCGTCCGGTCGGCGACCATGTGGAACTGATGGTGCGCGACACGGGTACGGGTATCCCATCTGCCGAGCTTCCCAAACTGTTTGAGCGGTTTCATCGCGTTGAGGGGGCACGGGGACGCACCTTTGAAGGTACAGGAATCGGGCTATCGTTGGTGCAGGAACTCGTGCAGTTGCAAGGTGGAGCGATCGCTGTTGACAGTACGCTGGGTCGGGGCAGTACCTTCACGGTTCGATTGCCAATGGGAACGGCTCATTTGCCGAGTGATGACATTCACTCCAGCCGCGCCCAAGCCTCCACCGCTTTTGGTGCAATTCCTTATGTTGAAGAAGCTTTAGGTTGGCTACCCGAAGAAAATGCAGCGCCGAGGTTGCAGACCGCAGAAAACGCTCAACGAACCTCAGATGCTCCAATCTCGACGCCTACCGCCCGGATTCTGCTAGTCGATGATAACGCCGATATGCGCGACTATCTGCACCGCCTCCTCAGCCAGTTTTATCAGGTGGAAATGGCGAAAGATGGCGAAACCGCTCTAGCTGCCGTATATAACTGTGCGCCTGACCTGATACTCAGCGATGTGATGATGCCAGGTATGGATGGCTTTGAGTTGCTCAGGCGGTTAAGAACTGATGCCAAAACTCGCGAAATTCCATTTTTGTTGCTATCTGCTCGCGCTGGAGAAGAATCGGCAGTCGCAGGATTGGAAGCTGGAGCCGATGATTATCTGGTAAAACCCTTTAGCGCCCGCGAATTGCTTGCCCGCGTTGCTGCCAATATAGAACTGGGGCGCTCGCGCCAAGCAGCTAATCAGCAGCGCTTTCGCTTCTTGGCTGAATCTATTCCCCAAATGGTTTGGACGGCTGATGCCAGCGGTTGGGTAGATTATTACAGCCCCGGCTGGTTTGACTACACCGGATTGACGTTGGAGCAAATCCAGGGGAGCGGTTGGCAAAACACACTCCATCCAGACGATCGGCTCCGGACTATTGAAGCGTGGACTCAATCCACTGAAATGGGCACAAACTACGATATCGAACATCGTTTGAGAAGGGCAGATGGAATTTATTGTTGGCATCTCACCCGCGCCCTACCCATGCGCGACGAAAACGGTCAAGTCATTCGCTGGTTTGGTACCTGCACGGATATTACCGAGCGCAAACAAGCAGAAGAAGCTTTGCGAGAAAGTGAGGAGCTAAAGCAAAGCATTCTAGAGAGCAGTACTGACTGCATCAAAGTCTTAGCGTTGAACGGTGAAATTCTCTACATCAATCCTGGTGGGCTGTGTCTTTTAGAAATCGACGAGCCGAAATCTATCCTTTATCGCGTCTGGGCTGATTTGTGGGAGAGCGAAGATTATGAAAAAGCCCAAGCTGCGATCGCCGCTGCCACAATCGGCAACATCGGTCAATTTCAAGGCTATTTCCCCACCACCAAGGGCACACCGAAATGGTGGGATAGCGTGATTACGCCAGTGCGAGATGCCCAGGGACAGGTAGTGCAACTGGTTGCTATTTCACGGGATATTACGGAAGCGAAGCGCATTGAAGCCGAACGCCAACAAGCTGAACTAGCGCTGAGAGAAGCCCATGTGCAGTTAGAATCTGCTTTGGCGGCGGGAGCCGTCTACACGTGGCGCTGGAGTATTCCCGGCAATCGCGTCAGGGTTAATGCTGCGTTTGCTCGCCTGTTTGCTGTAGACCCGGTGAGCGCGACATCCGAAGGGTTGCCGATCGAGTTCTTTATCAACTCTATGCACGAGGAAGACCGTCCTCGCGTTTCAGTTGCAATTGAGCAGGCGATCCACACAGGCGAGGAATATGCTGCTGAGTACCGCGTTCGGACTGTCAGTGGTGAGGAACGTTGGCTAACGGCACGGGGTCGAGTTGAGTATGATGCAGCAGGGAAACCTGTTTCTTTTCCTGGCGCACTCGTCGATATTACCGAGCGCAAACAAGCAGAAGTGGCCTTGCGCCAATCAGAGGAACGCTATCGAACGCTGTTTGAGTCCATTGACGAAGGCTTTTGCGTCATCGAAATGCAGTTTGATACAAATAACAAGCCGATCGATTACCGCTTTTTGGAGACTAATCCGGCGTTTGGGAAACAAACGGGACTCGAACAGGCAGCCGGCAAAACGGCGCGTCAGCTCATTCCAAATCTTGAAAAGCACTGGTACGAGATTTACGGCAAAGTCGCCCTAACAGGTGAATCCATTCGCTTCGAGAATGGTTCCCAAGTGATGAACCGTTGGTTCGATGTTTATGCGTTCCGCGTTGGGCAGCCGGAGAGCCGAAAAGTTGCCGTACTGTTCAAAGATATTAGCGATCGCAAGCGTAGTGAAATCGAACGAGAACAAATTCTGCAACGAGAACAAGCCGCACGGGAAGCTGCCGAACAGGCAAATCGCATTAAAGATGAGTTTCTAGCCGTACTGTCTCACGAGTTGCGATCGCCTCTCAACCCGATCTTGGGCTGGTCTCAGCTACTGCAAAACCGCAAGATGGATCAAGTGCGAACGACTTATGCCCTACAGATCATCGAACGCAATGCCAAACTGCAAGTGCAGCTCATTGATGATTTGCTCGATGTTTCTCGAATTCTCCAAGGCAAACTCAGCCTCAATGTCGATCCGGTCAATCTAGCAACCACCATCACCGCCGCACTGGAAACAGTGCAGTTAGCCGCCGCCGCCAAATCGATTCAAATTCAAACAATTTTGGAACCAGAGGTTGGGCAAGTTTTAGGCGATTCAGGTCGGTTGCAGCAAGTCATTTGGAACTTGTTATCCAACGCCGTCAAGTTTACCCCGTCAGGAGGACGAGTTGAAATTCGCTTAGAGCAGATTGAGGCTGAAGCTCAAATTACGGTCAGCGACACAGGTAAAGGGATTCTCCCCCAATTTCTGCCCCATGTCTTTGAATACTTTCGCCAAGCTGATAGCGCCACGACTCGACAATTTGGTGGATTAGGATTGGGCTTAGCGATCGTCCGTCAAATCGTTGAATTACATGGTGGCAGTGTTCGTGCAGACAGCCCTGGGGAAGGGCAGGGAGCCACTTTTACGGTGAAATTCCCGTTGATGTCGCAGCACTCAACCATTCCTCAAATCGTTCGCGAGTCCAAACCTCTCTCAGGCTTGCAAGGTATCAAAGTGTTAGTGGTAGATGACACGACAGATATGCGCGAGTATGTCGCCTTTGTCTTAGAACAGGAAGGGGCAGAGGTTGTGGCTGTCGGTTCAGCAGCGGAAGCTCTTGCCACGTTAGCTCAGTTTCAGCCAGCGGTGCTGGTGAGTGACATTGGGATGCCCGAAATGGATGGGTATATGCTGTTGCGGCAAGTGAGACGGTTGCCCACAGAGCAAGGTGGTGAGATTCCGGCGATCGCTCTCACGGCGTATGTGGGGGAACTAAATCAACAACAAGCGATCGCTGCCGGATTCCAGCGGCACCTTTCTAAGCCGATCGAGTCAGCCGCGTTAATTGCAGCGATCGTCGATCTCATCAAGAATGCAAATTAAGACTGCTTGCTTAGTGGTTCAATACTGCCCCTTCTGGGCTTTTTGGTGAGGGATTAGGAGTGAAGTTTCAAATGTATTTCACTCAAGCGACTGCTATCGCAATCCTATTTAAGTTGTGAGCCAGTCCTTCCGATCCCCGACTTCTATCTCGAAGTCGGGGATCTCAGCTTTAGGAATTATTTAGGAGTGCTATATATATTTTCTTTTTTCTGGACAAGGGTAGCAGCGGATTGTGGATATTAGAGGTCGGTAAAGTTTGTTGCGACAGGTTTTCTAGGAACGTGGGCGTGTCAAGTGCCGGTTTAAAGACGAGGGGGAAAATCAAAATTTTCTTCTATTTTTGTTTTATTTAGGCGATGATTCGCACTCTTTAAAGCTTCCTTTGTCGGGGGGTGAGTGCAGGTGTCTTAGAAACCTCTTGCCAAGAGCTTAATCTGGTTTACCCAGGTTAAACACCTGCTAAAAATTTTTGCCCCCCGGAGTCCGGATACCTTACCAGGAGATGATCCCCAGGATAGATGAACAAAACCTATGTTCAGTTCTATCTTTATTTATCAGAGCGGTCAACACGCTTAATATTCGGTCTTAGGGCATTAGCATCTCGCAACCAAAAAGTTTCATTAACCACATCTTTTTTTAAGGTTCGGGAAGCTCAAAGTTAATTTATTTTTTCAGATTGTGTTCGCCTATACATTCGCTTGAGTGACCAAGGCTTCAGGGGTGTACTTTTTGTGAATAAGGAGTTTAATAAAATGCGAATGAATACTTGCCATTGTTGCGGCAGTCCTCTTCTACGTCATGCGCGGCAAAATGGGGTTTATTGGTTTTGTACTTCATGCCGACAAGAAATGCTGCCTGTAGCCCTGGATCAAACACTTCCACTTCATCAAGGGGTTCAGGGAGCGCGATCGCTTTCTCTGAAACTGGTGAAACCATAAAACAGTTCCCTTCCCTTATTTGGGAAGGAAGAAATACCTAACTGTTAGATAAAGAAAAACTGAAAAGTCCGTTTTCAGCCTGGTGCTACTGTTCCCAAGCTGAACCTGGAAACCAATTTGCCGTCATGTCAGGCGTCAAAATTCATCTGCCCTGATAAAATCAGCTTGGACTCGGTTAGGGGCAGTGTTTCATGCTGGCAGCGGTACTTTACGGACAAACGGATCTACGCCTAGAACAGGTCGCTGACCCTACACCCTCTGCTGGTGAGGTGGTGATTCAAGTGGCTGCGGCAACGACTTGCGGCACCGATCTAAAGGTTTGGCAGCGCGGTGGTCATGCAAAGATGCTGAAGCCTCCTACCTTGTTTGGTCATGAGGCAGCGGGGCGGATTGTGGCGGTAGGAAGCGGAGTCCAAGGTTGGCAAGTGGGCGATCGCGTCGTTGCTAATAATTCTGCTCCTTGCATGAATTGTTTCTTTTGTCAACGTCAAGAATATTCTCTTTGCCCTAACTTGACGTGGAATAACGGCACGTTCGCACAGTATTTAAAAATTCCCGCCCCGATTGTGCAACACAACCTGTTGCCCATCCCAGATGACTTGCCCGATGCCTTGGCATCGATGACTGAACCATTAGCCTGCGTGCTGCATGGGGTAGCACGTTCTAATGTAAAGTCGGGCGATCGCGTTGTAGTGTTGGGAGATGGGGCAATTGGGCTGATGTTTGTGGCGGTACTGGCGCATCAATCGGCGTCGGTGTTGCTCTTTGGGGGAAATGACCAACGGCTGGAAATTGGGAAAAAGCTAGGCGCTGTGGAAACGTTTAATTATCATCATCTGACAGATATACCGAGTGCCGTAAAAGAGCGAACCGACGGCTGGGGTGCAGATGTGGTGATAGAAGCGACGGGTGTACCCGCAGTTTGGGAGAGTGCGATCGCGTGTGCCCGTCCGGGTGCTACCGTCAATCTATTCGGGGGATGTCCGCGCGATACCACCATCACCGTCAATACCGAACAACTCCACTACAGCGAACTCACTCTAAAAGGCGTTTTTCACAACACCCCAAAATATGTACGAGATGCTTTATCTCTATTGGCGAGTCGCGCCATCCCCTTAGAATTGCTCATCAGCGAACATCAGCCTTTAAAGCATTTAGAGCAAGTGTTCCAAGATATGAAGAATCGTAAGGTAATTAAGGTTGCTATCGACCCCAGCATGGCATCTTAAGAATAGGGATAGCTGAGAACAGGGTGCTGATTAGTGAAGTGTGTTTGCAGGTTTAAGGTTTAAATGAAAAGCGTTAAATTTTGGTCAGTTCTGTCACTGGGAATTTTACTAGCATTAGGAGCCACTAAAAGTGCTGACGCCCTACCCGGACAGAAAACAGAAGAAGTGATTGCCTGGATTAATTCTAATCCCACTCTTCGACCTTCTACAGGCGATGGTCTATTAGTGCAAAAGACCAATACAGCCGCCCAGCGATTTACTTTTCTCGCAACTGTCCTTCCTCCCGGTAGAGTCACTTTTCTTAAAGATCGAGGCACGATTCGCAGCGAACGCTTTTCTTTTTTTGACATGGTTAATGGCGTAACGCCACAACGTCTAAAAGAATCGCTGCGGGTAATCTATGGCCCAGATATTTATCAAGACTACGACCGTTCCCGAATTGTCTACGAATATCCCACACCACAAACTGTAGACTTAGCTCGTCGGCAGCGGCTTCCGCTTTTGGCGGCACAACAGGGTGAACTGCGCTTAGGAGATCGATTTGGCTACTGGATGGAAATTGCCCAAACCAAGGAAGGGAAGGCGTATAACGGTCAAATGGTCATTTTCTTGAGAGAGGATTTAGACAAGTTGGAGACGGAACTGCGCGATCGCTAAATTACAGAAATGGCAAATTGCGAATTACTAAATGCCTTAAAAAATTAGCAATTTGTCATCTTAATTGAGTTGCGCCCGACCTAAAAAAATAGAGACGCGATTTATTGCGTCTCTACTAAATCATGAGTGTAATCCGTAGCGGCATTGGTCGTTTACAAGGACTAGTTATTTTTACCCTTATCTTTGTTCTTTCCTTTTCCTTTGCCATCAAATTGTGTAGTGCCAGTATTTTCAGGAGTCGATACCTGTTGGCTTGGTTCCTCTATCGATGGCGCAGTGGATGCGGCTGGTGATGGCTTTGGAACTTCCGCTGGCTTTAGCGCTACAACCAAGCCGGTTACAGCGGTGAGAATGGCAGCAGTTGCGGTCATAATGCCCGGAACGGTATGAAACCATCCCTGTGATTTTGGTTCTTCAGACATCGGTGAATTTCTAGAATTTCCTGTTAATTTAATACGGCTAATTACTCGGGTTTCCGAATAAACGGTGCGAGTATAACAAATGCGATCGCGTCCGGCAAACGGGAAATATACCAGATTTCACGCTATCTATCGCTTTCCTCTCCCGCCTGCAAATCAGGGAGATGCACGCCAAAACTTGATTTTGTTTTCTGGTTCTTCGCGGCTACTGCCAACAGTGGGGGTGAAACTCTCTCCGAGGGTCGCTAGAGTAGATGGTATCCCAACACAGCTAAATCAGGATAAAGCGACAAGGCTAGGAATCGCTAACCAACGAGAAGACCTGATATTTTTGGGTTCTGATAGAAGGTGTATTCATGAGCAGCAAACAAGACTACACTGCACAAATGCTTGACGGATGGATTTACCAAATCGTACCGGGACGCTACGGGCATCATCTGGAGATTTGGAACCCGCAAGGCAATCCATATCGCAGCTTAAAGGCTTTTGTGCAATACGAGGAAGCTGTAGCATTTGTCGAATCCCTAATTGCTTTGAGTAATCACGAAAGCCATTGGGTTCCTAACAACGAGGACAGCGTTCGCTTTGACGGGATGATGCAACAGCTAGTTTGCGTCGAATGCGACGACTTTATCTATCAAGAGTGGCACGTTAAACCCTATGAAGATTCTGACAACAACTGGAATCTTTATGCCATTAATCCAGTCATTGGGAAAACCGAGATTTTCCTGAAGCGACAAGCAGATTTACAGGAAGCGATCGCTCTGGTTAAGGCTAAGATTGATGCAATTGAGCCGGGTGGCGTGCCAGCAAGCGATCGCGCTAACGTCGTAGCTACCAGATGCTAAGCCTAAAGCCAAGAGAGCACCGCTACACCAATCCAAAACCAGAGCTATTTCGCTTGTTTCGTTTATTGCGTTCGTTTCAAAATATTGTTCACGCAATTCTATCAATCTGGTAAAATAATAGCAGAGTGATAGAAGAAAGTTAATCAGAAATCAAAATACTTTCTAAGCCCATTTCTGGTTTTGGATATTGTGGATTCATTGCTTCAAGGGTGTCAGCAATTGTACGAGCAATAACTAAATTGCGGTACCACTTATTATTAGCAGGTACGACATACCACGGTGCATAGTTAGTCGAGCAATTGTTAATTGCATCCTCAAATGCCTTCTGGTATTCATCCCAAAACAGACGCTCCTTCAAGTCGTTGCTAGAAAATTTCCAATGCTTATCTGGATCTTCTAAACGACTTTGTAACCGTCGTTTTTGCTCGTCTTTAGAAATGTGCAGAAAAAACTTGATTACCGCAATGTTATTAAGCGTGAGCATATGCTCAAACTCATTAATAATGTGATAGCGCTGCCGCCATACATTCTCTGGTACCAGTTGTTTCACTCGGACGATTAACACGTCTTCGTAATGCGAGCGATTGAAGATAGTAATCATCCCTCGTAACGGCGTCCGCTGGTGATAACGCCAGAGAAAATCATGACCTGCTTCTTCTTCACTAGGTTTTTTGAATGACCAAACCTGGCAACCTTGCGGATTTACACCACCAAATACGTGTTTAATGGTGCCATCTTTGCCTCCTGTATCCATCGCTTGCAGGACAATGAGTAGGCTGCGCTGATGTTCAGCATATAGACGTTATATAGACGTTCTTGTAAATTTTGAAGGCGCTGGCGCTGATGTTGCAGTTCCTGCTCAATATCTTTCTTATTTTTATAGTCTTCCGAAGCATTCGGATCGACAGATGCTAAGACAAACTGCTCTCCAGGATGAACCCGATAGTGGGGATAATTGGGTTTTGGGGGTGGAGAGTCAACGACAATTTTTTCGGGTGCCATTTCAAAAGCAACTTTGGCTGTTGCTTTTGCAGCCGCTTGTTGAGTCTTATGTTCTTCTCCTGTAGATGCATCGGTAGTTATCGAACTATTGTTTGGTAGATTGCTTGATTGGCTCATGGTATCTCCTTATTAAAAAGCTTTCACGGCAGCACATTTAATCTTCAGGAAATGGACTTGACAACGTCTGGTAAATTGTGAATTTTGAAATTCTCATGAAAACTTTTTGCCTATTTGCTTTGGTTATTTACCAGACGGGTAATGTTTTCAGAAGGGATATCAGGCTGCTATTTCTATTTTTAGCTCTAGAGATTCGTTAAAATTAGATAAGCGCTGTAAATACATTCAAAAATGATGTAAAATTCCGCAACAAAACGATTTCTTCCATCAATCTGAATTGATGGTGTAACTGGGAAATGTTTTGTTTGTTACATTATCAGTGTTGAACTTTTACCGGGTGTCTACATCAGTCTGACGGTGTAAAGGTTGAGTTTTCCTCAGCATCACCTTAATGTCCGTCGTACTGAGGCACTAATCATATCTACGATAAAAGTGAGGGCGAGAAACACAATTAGAGTTGTCAGGAGACCTTTGTAGTCAAAGCTACTCAGTTGTTCCGCGAGCAAGCGACCTAATCCACCCGCACCCACTAATCCGACGATGACGGTGGCGCGGATGCAGACTTCCCAACGGTAGAGGATATAAGCGATAAAGCGGGGCAAAGTGCGGGGTAAGACGCCGTAGAGGAAGACTTGGGAACCACTCGCGCCCAATGCTTTAAGCGATCGCAAAGGACGTTCATCTAGATTTTCCGTTACTTCCGCCATCAGACGCCCTAGGATACCTAAGTTGTGTAAACCGAGAGCGAGCGCTCCCGGTAAGATACCTGGAAACAATACAAATAGAAAGATTAACGCCCAAATAGGTTCGGGGACGGCACGAGCAAATAGCAGTAGGAAGCGGGTAAAAATCAGTACAGCAGTTGCTCGTAGATCCCCCCTAGCCCCCCTTAAAAAGGCGGGTATTAGAGTCGCTGTCCCCTTTGATGAGGGGAGTTTGCTGGATCTTCTGCCAGTATCTAAAATCCCTCCTGGCAACAGGAAATTATTTGCGGCTGGAAAAGATAATAAAATGCCGCCTAATCCAGCCCCAGCCATTGCCAGGATTGACATAGCAAGGGTTTGAGCCGAAAGGGTAAAAAGTTGACTCACCTGACTCCCATCCGGTGGGAAGATATCCTGAAACACTCCTGCCAATAGCTGTGCGGTTCGTGGTGCCCAAAGCTTCGAGAAATCAGCTTGGACGTACCAGAAAGAGAAGATGACTAAAACAATACCGCCGAGAAATGACACCTGCACGACTGGATCTTTTTGATAAAACCGCTGTTTGCGCCCTTGGAGATTCAGTACGTTTAAATCCAGGCGACTCGGCGCGCCTAAACGGTGGCGTAGCAAAGCACTCCAAAAATCCGTAGCACCATTTAATACAATTAGGGCAATCAAAAACGTCCACACCTGCTCATAGCGCAGAGATTGGAGGCTGAGGAGAATTTGATACCCCAGTCCACCTGCACCGATAATTCCTAATACGGCGGCGGAACGAATCGAACACTCAAACCGATAAAAAGCGTAAGACAGCAGATTTAGAAAGGCTTGGGGAATCAAGCTATAGGCAAAAGCATTCAGAGGGGGAACGCCACTATTGAGCAGTGCCATCAGTGGCTGGCGGGGGGTTTCGTCTAGAATCTCGGAGAAGACTTTGGCAGTAATCGCACCAAAAGGAATTGCGATCGCTAACACGGCTACTAGCGGATCGAGTCCAAAAATATTGAGGAAAAATAACCCCCAAATTAACTCGTGAATTGCTCTGGGGATTGCTAAAACTCCTCGTACCACTACCCAAGGAGACTGAATTTTGAGTTGTAGAGACGCAAGCGATCGCGTCTGAGTTTTGAGTTTTGAATTTGAGACAGATTGCCACCATATCTCAGAAGAAAAAACACCCCCCACTAACCCAATCAGCACGCTGAAGAAAGTGCCACACACGGCGTAAGCGAGGGTTTTCAGGGTGGAATCTAGAGTGAGGTGGAGAAATTCTGGGCTGAGATCGGGTGAAAATGCAGCTACGATAAAGCGCCAGACAAGGTTCCAGCCGCCTGAGTTGATTAAATTTTCTTGGAATACGCCTGCTACGTGCAACGACCAAATGAGGGACGCGACAAACAGCAATCCCCATACAGTACGCCAGTTAAGCGGGGAGGGGCGCTGAGGAAGGTTTGTTAGTTTGCGATCGCTTGTTTGTGGCACACTTCAGATATCAAACCGCTACAGATGCAAAAAATGCAGAGGAATTTAAATAGAAATATTTAGGATTACCCCGTGGTTTTGTAGAGAGTTTCAATCATGGCATCCGAGAGGTCTTCAGCGGGAATATCAAACAAAATACGCCCATGTTGCAGACCAATAATTCGCTGATAATGACTCCGAGCAAATTCAATCGTGTGGACACTGGTGACTAAAGTTTTCCCGGTTTCTATACTCAACTGGCGCAATAAATCCATAATCTCGCGGCTGCGTTCGGGGTCGAGGCTGGAAATGGGTTCGTCGGCAAGGATGGCGGTGGGATTTTGCACGAGGACGCGAGCGATCGCTACCCGTTGCTGTTGACCGCCAGAAAGGCTATCAGTACGTTCATAAAGTTTTTCTGGAATCCCCACCTGTGCCAAAGCTTGATGAGCAGTTTCGACTTCTAAAGGATAAATCAGCGAAACTGCTGCTTTGAAAAACGACCAGCGCCCTAGATGTCCAGCATTGACATTGTGAATCACCCGCAAATTATCAACTAAGTGGAATTGTTGATAAATCGTACCAATCTGGCGCTGGACTTGACGCAGCAACTTTGGACGCAGATGAGCGAGGTTTCGACCCAGTACCCAGACTTCTCCTTGAGTGGGTAACAGCGTACCATTGAGTAAATTAATTAGCGTACTTTTTCCCGCGCCGCTAGAACCAACCAGCGCCACGCGATCGCCTGCCCAAATCTGCAAGTTAATATCAGCAAGAGATTCAAAGCGTCCAAATTGCTTAGAGACGTTTTTCAGTTCAAATATTGGCGCAGATGAGTTCATTTCTCTGCTTAGTTTGCTATCCATTTAGTCATGAGATAGCGATCGCGATCCTTAAAACCAACCTTCCGATATAAGTTTTGTGCTGGTGTATTTTTCCGCTCGACTTCTAAATGAAGTGCTTGAATTCCCAAAGAAGGGCAAAGACTTTCTATAAACTGAATTACGCTCATGCCTACCCCTTGCCCCCGATAACTCTCTCGGATGTAGAGTTCATCAATAAATGCATCCCGCCCTCGAAATTCCAAACTGTAGCCAAAGGTAAGGACGATATAGCCAATCGCTTTGTCGCCATGCTGGATCAGCCACATTCGTCCTAGAGAATCATCATGCAAAATCTTTGCTAGCGCCTTGCGAACAATGGATTCATCAAAATTTAGGTGTTCAAATTTGTAGAACTCCCGGATAAACTCCACCAGAGTTTCACTATCGGATTTTTCTGCAAGTTTAAAGTTAGCTTCGGTCATTAACATCACTTTATTTTGCCAATTTCCCGACCAATCTTCTCAATTTGAGCATAATTGGAGTTTTGGGTAGGAATAAATTTAGTTGCTTGTAAAAGGTCGAGAATTTCTTTTTGCTCTGGTACTTTGGGGTCTAGTTTTAAAAAGGCGTTTTGCACTTTTTTAACAAAATCTTCACCGTAGCGCTGTTTGACATCGGGATGAATGACCCAGTGATAGTCGTAGTAGGCGGGTGTCTCCCAGAGGACTTCGACTTTGTTCAAGTCTACTTCTTTGGCTTCGACTCGCTTTTTCCAGACGCTTTCGTTGACAGCACCGACATCGTAGGTGCCGGCTTCCACCAATTTAATCGTCTTATCGTGATCGCCAGAAAAACCGGCTTGACCTTTCAAATCTTCAAGCTTGAGTCCAGCTTGTTGCAGGAAATATTGAGGCATTAAACGCCCGGATGTTGAAGATTCGCTGCCAAAAGTGAAGCTATGTTTTTTTAGTTGTTGCAAACCAGAAATATCTTTAAATGGCTTCAGTCCAGCCTTTTTGTTAGCGATGAAGAGACTGTGAAATTGGGAGTCTATGTCGCGTTGAGCGATCGCTTCTGCACCGGGCACCTGCAACCGTGCCTGCACCCCCGTCAATCCCCCAAACCAAACCAAATCCAAATCCCCTACTTTGAACACAGTAACCGCCGCCGTATAGTCAGTAACCGGCTTATACTCAACTGGCACACCCAGTTCCTTTTCCAGATAAGCAGCTAGCTTCTCATACTGACGCTGTAACTTTTGCGGATCTTGATCGGGAATGGCACCGATTGTCAGAGGTTTTGCCTCAGTTCCACCGTTCGTCGCTGAAGTCCCGGAGGGGTTGGGCGAACATGCTGCTAGCGGTAGCAACAACAACAAACCGGACAACAATATTTTTTTCATCCCTGACTTGGCTCTCCTCATTTTGACTGGCATACAAACCTACGCTAGAAGCGACCCATGCTGGAAATGGGGTGTAGCGAGGGTGCCAGAAGTCAGTGTAAGCGAACGGCTACCCTTATGCCAAAATTAACCCTAGTGTCCAGGCGGCTTTAGCAATGGTTTGGCATCCTGGACAGAAGTTGCAGGGCGGACGATACATTATTGAGAGGCATTTGGGTAAAGGTGGTGGGATCACCTATCTTGCTGAGAATAAATGCAATCAAAAGAAGGGCAAGCGATCGCATTCTCTATTCGCGCTTGTCTTTAAACCAATCGTGCCCACCCGGTAACTGAGTTAAATACTCATCAATCATGTCTGGTAAAATACTTGCTGAATGAGCATACGTCAAAGCAAGTAATTGTTGAGCTGTCAGAATTATCTGAGTTCTATCCACCTTTTCTTCATCCAATCCAGCCCACCTAAAATCGTCAAAGTTTCTTTGTCGCGTCCCTCAATGATGCTATTTCGTAAATCCATGAGTTCCTGAGTCATAACAATTGCCTTCATCTAGGCGTTTCTACGCCGAATATAGCACTCAAAAATAAGAGCGATCGCTCTTCTCTCACCTTTGTTTCCTTCCATTATGGAGCCTTCTAGAATAGGTCAAATACTTAACAAAACTGGTACCAAGGGTATGGCAAAATTAGCCTAAGTGTCAGGGAAAGTGTGAGGAATGGTTTGGGCCGCTGGGCAGATGTTGCATGGTGGAAGATACATCGTTGAAAGGGTGCTAGGAGAAGGAGGCTATGGCATCACTTTTCTAGCTAGGGGCAAAAAAGGGAATTTTGTCGTCATCAAGACGCTGAATGAACGGGTACTGACTAAACGCGAATTTACAGCGTACCGAGACAAATTTAATCGAGATTTCCAGAAAGAAGCGCTGCGACTCGCTGTGTGCCGACACCCTAATATTGTGCAGATTGACAATGCCTTCTCTGAAGGACAGTTACCTTGCATGGCGATGGAGTATGTTGAAGGAGAAAACTTAGAGCAGCGCGTACTTAATCTGGGTGTTTTGTCGGAAACCGAAGCATTACACTACATCCGCCAGATTGGTGACGCACTAACTTTCATCCACGACAGGGGCTTTTTGCATCGGGATGTGAAGCCATCTAATATCATGGTGCGTGCCGAAGAATTCCAGGCGGTACTGATTGATTTTGGCATTGCTAGGGAATTTATCCCCGATATAACGCAGACTCATACGCAAACCTTTACTCCAGGCTTTGCTCCAATTGAACAGTATGCTCAGCAAGCAAGACGGGGCGAGTATACGGATGTTTATGCACTCGCGGCGACGCTCTACTATTTGCTGACTGGAGAAGTCCCGCTACCTGCGCCTGCGAGAGCTGCGGGGATTCGATTAAATTCACCGCAACGCCTCAATTCCAGTATTAGTAATTTAGCCAATCAGGCGATTCTTAAAGGGATGGAATTTCAAGCGGAGGAACGCCCTCAATCGGTGCAGGAGTGGCTAGAATTGCTTAATCTTAATAAGATTTCTACTTACAGTTTTAAGCAGCCAGTATCTAGCAATATTCCGGTTTCAAAAACTTATAATGCCAGTTCGATCGCTACAAGTCGGAATTTTTTAACAAATCGGCAAAATTCAGCATCAAAAATAGATTACCGGCAACTACAGACTTTTTTAGCGTTAGGAAAGTGGCAAGAAGCGGATGAAGAAACCACGACGGTTATGCTGAAAATTTCTAGTCGAGAAACGGAAGGTTGGCTGAGAGTGGAAGATATCAAAAATTTTCCAATGTCAGACCTTCGGATCATTAACCAACTTTGGATAAAACACAGCAAAGGACGCTTTGGTTTTAGCGTCCAAAAATATATCTGGGAAAGGATCGGAGGGACGAGAAGCGCAAATTATGAGATTTTGTGTATTTTAGGCGATCGCGTAGGATGGCGGATTGATGGCGCTTGGGTTCCTTATGAAGAATTTATCTTTGATTGCGATCGCGCTCCCGCTGGTCATCTCCCTAGCGGATATGTTTTTTGTGAAGTTGGTTGGTGGGTCGGGTTATTGAACCTCTTCTATCGCCTTGAGTAGATGATTATAAAAAATTAATATTTTTATGAAGTCTTATTGATTATTTTATGAAGTTAAGAGCTGTGTGAATATAATAAATGCTGCCTACGCTAAGTCGCTCTATTAACCAGCAAAAATGCCGGATATTATTTTAATAAAATAAACTTAAAATCAAGATTTTTTCTACATTCAAACAAAATTTTAGCAGAGCAAAATTTTATGTATCCCATTACTACGAAAACTCAACTTGAAAATTTACGTCCAGGCGATCGCATAAAATATTATGGCGTTCAGTGGCAGATTAAAGAATACAGCACTTATGACGATTCCTATGGATATGAAACAACGGAGTGGTTGCTAAAACCTCAGGCAGGAAAAGAATACTACTTGCTACGAGAAATTGATCCGCAAAATCCTGAATCCTTAGTCAATTGGTATCTTGCCGAAGAAATTTCAGACCCTAAGATATTTGAACCAGAATCACTGAATAATTTGGCTATTCGTTTTTGGCACGATATGCAAGGAGGAAAAATGCCTTACCCAGAATTACAAGCCTTGGGTAAACGCTATTACTTTGAATCATCAACCAAGGGTAATTATGAAGGAGATGAAGAGGAGACATCTCGAATTACGTGGGATTATTGGGACAAGGATCATCAATGGAATTTAGCAATTGAAGCTTGGCCTGATGGCAAACGACATATTTACTCTACCAAAATAGTAAAACCAGAAGATTTTTCTCACATTGAACGAGGAGCGAAGAAGAGTTTTTTGGAAAGCGTGATTTTTCAAGTATTAGTAGCTAGTTTCATGATGGCTTGCGGAATATTGTTGATGATATTCGGATAGTGAAAAAATGCCTACATGTTTATTTATTGAACAACATAATAACGGATTGGCTTTTTATATCAATGGTGATTTGCAGTTTGATACCGTTGATGAAGCCATTTATCACGAGTATTTAGTGATTCCATCGGTAGCACTAGCAGTCAAACGATTTCCTCACACAGAGTTGCAAATCTTGATTTGTGGCGGTGGGGATGGATTAGCTGCGCGGGATGTGTTGCAATTTCCTGAAGTGAGTCACGTTGATTTAGTAGATTACAATCCAGAAGTTTTAGAACTCGGTAAAAATGTATTTAAGGAATTTAATGATGGCAGCTTAGAAAGCGATCGCTTGACAATCTACACGCAAGAAGCTTTTGAGTTTTTATCGACAATTAAAGAAAAATCTTATCACGTCATTATTTGCGATTTTACTTATCCTAGTTGTACAGAAGATACGGCGATATACAGCCAAGAATGGTTTAAAACGATTAGCCGGGTTCTTTATCCAGGTGGGATTATTAGCACGAATGGTGTTTCTCCAGAAAATCGGACAACAGGTTTTTGGTGTTTATATCAAACCTTGTTAGCTGCTGGATTGATGGCAAAGCCTTTACAATTAACAATCCCATCCTTTCAAAGGCATGATTATGGCAATTGGGGGTTCTTCTTAGCGTCTCCAGTTGCAATTCAGCGTTCTGAAATAGAAGGAATTACCCTACCTGAAAATTTACAGGCGATCGCGCTTAAAAATCTGCTAAAAGTGTTTGAGTTTGAGAATGCGATCGCGCATAGCCGCCACAGCGTCAATATTCACACTCTGGATTGCCCGCAGCTATTTTACTACTTACTAAATCCTCATATTCAATCGCCTCAAATTATCGAAGCAATTGATGAAAAAACCATTAATTTTTTAGACATTGAAGAAGCTGGAACTGGACTGATAGGGTTGCGGGATCTCCTTCAGCTAGAATCAACCGCCCAAAGGTGGTTAGAAGAAGTTCAGGGTAATGAGATAGATACTAGCAAACTATTGCCGGTACAACATCCTTATCATAACCCAAAGATGACAGCAGAATGGTTAGCCCACCTTCAAAAATTACTATCAGAAATCGATTTATCACGTTTATTGGGAAGTATTTTAGAACGTGCTCAAGAACTGCCGCCTCAGATTGCCGCTGAACTAAAACAATTGTCTGATAAAATCCGCACTGGACAGCAAATTTTAACGCTATCACCACGAGCAGCAGAATTTATTATGATGCTCTCAGTAACTTTATTAATGGCCAATTTAGCATCTCCAGATGCTGTGTTTGCCAAGGGATACTATTCAGGAAGTAGCCATTCTCCTGGCTCTAGCGGCTATTCGGGAGGAAATACTTATTATAGCGAAGGAGACTGGAGTTGGTTTAATAGAACTATAGGATTTGTTTTGACGGCGGCTGGTGGTATTTGGTTGATAAACTTATTAACAAATCGCTCGAATAATGACTGACATTTTAGATGTAAATAATGGGCACAAAATTCAATTAGAAGAATTATCTTTAACCCTTAGACTACTAAATTCAGAAGAACGCCATCATTGGGACTTGCTTGTGCAAACTGCTCCCGCAGGATGCTTTATGCAGTCTTGGGCTTGGGCAGACTTCAAAGAATTGGAAGGATACAAAACCTTCCGTTATGGTTTATTTTACAAGCAAGAATTATTGGGAGGATGCATTTTTTATTTTTATCCCCATCCTAATAAAGCCAATTTATTAGTTGCTCCCGGTGCCCCTCTGCTACCTGAAAAATTGGAAAAAGAAGGAATGCAGATATTAGTGAAAGAAGCGGTATCTTTAGCTAAAAAAATAGGAGTGGTTGCCCTACGAATTGAACCTTTATGGCAGCAAAAACTAGATTGCCTTTCCGGGTTTATGCGTGCACCTGCTGATTTATTGCCCTCGGAAACTCTGTTAATTGATTTACAATTAACAGAAACTGAAATGTTAGCAACTATGAAGCCAAAAGGACGATATAATTTGCGTTTGAGTTGGCGTCATGGTGTAGAAACTGAATTTAGAACAGACTCACAGGCAATTCCTGTGTTTTACGATATTTTTTGGGAAACGGTAAAACGCCAGCAGTTTTTTGGTGAACCCTACAAATTTTTCATTAATCTTTGCCAAACCTTATTTAAGGCAAATATGGCAGAGCTAGGTTTCGCAATCTGGCAAGGAAAAATATTAGCAGCTATCTTAGTTGTTTATTGGGGCGATCGCGCAACTTATCTCTACGGCGGACGTAGTTTTGAACATCCGGAAGTCATGGCAACTTACAGTTTACACTGGGCTGCAATGCAACGGGCAAAATCACGCGGTTGCACTTTCTATGATTTCTATGGTTTTACTCACGATCCTAATCATAGCTATGCAAAATTTTCCCGTTTTAAAAGTCAGTTTGGTGGCGTACCAGTAAAAACTATTGGTGCTCATGATTACTTTTTTTATGACCAACTAGCAGATACAATGATTGGCTTATTAAAACACTTAAAAATATAAAATTAATTGAATAATAAATAAATATTGAGAAGGAGTTAAGTAGTGGAACAAGTTAGTCAATTAGGATTTATTCTTCTAGAGCTAGTTGTAGGCTTTGGGTTGTTCTGGCTGGGACAACTCGCTTACCAAAAACTATTTCGTCGCATGGAATTAAACTTGGAACTATTTGTTAAAGATAATCCAGCCGTAGCGATCGCTCTTGTCGGATACTACCTCGGCATCGTCATTGCACTAGGTGGTGTTTTAGGACAACCTTCAGACAATTGGCAGGACAAATTACTCAATTTGGTAAGCTATGGCGCAACAGTCATTTTATTCATGTTGGCTGGCGCTTGGGTAGGCGATCGCTTAATTTTGCGTTGCTTTGATTGTAAGCGCGAAATTCTTGAAGAACGGAACACAGGCGCTGCTGCTGTAGAATTTGGCAATCACATCGCTAATGGACTCATTCTCAGCGCCGCACTCGGCGGGGAAAGTGGCACTTGGCTGGTAGGGTTTGTCTGCTGGATCGTTGGCTTAGGCGTACTCGTTTTGGTGAGCGTTCTCTATCCTCGTGTCACTAAATACAATGTATTTGGAGAGATTGAAAGGCGCAATAATCCTGCTGCTGGTGTGGCGTTAGCGGGCTTACTTATTGCCACAGGTAATATCGTGCGCGTAGCATTTGCCGCCGAGTTTCAAAATTGGGTAATTAGTTTTACTCAATATGGTTTAACACTCCTATTTTGCTTAGCCTCACTGATTGTAATTCGCTGGGTAGCAGATTTAATTTTAGTGCCAGGAGTAAAAATATCAGACGAAATTGCACGTCAACAAATCCCGAACTTGGGTGCTGGACTAATTGAAGCTTTTGCTTATATTGCGGCTTCATTTTTAATCGCTTGGGCTGTTTAAATTAACCAGTAACGCAGAAATATTTCCACTGCTCATTATTGGAATTGTCGCCAATCTCCAAAGTAAGTAATTCAGCAAGAGTTTTTGCTTTTTCGTAATTATCCTGCTGATAATCACACACATGGATATCAACGGTAACTTTCCCTTCTTCAGGCCAAAAATGCAAGGCAACGTGAGATTCTTCCAGTAAAAGAACTGCTGATACTCCCTGTGGTTGAAAAGTAAAAGAAATCTGACCAACGGGAGTTAGATGGGCATCTTGAGCCGCACTTTTTAATGAATCTAAGAAATCGGCTTCTGTCCAATCAAAAATAGATGGAGAAGCGATGAGAATCGCTGAAAAATGATGGGATCTAAGCACCGCTTGTCCTTTTAGCCAGCACCTTGAACAAAGTCAAATAAAGCGTGAGCCATCTGCAATTTACTACAGGGTTCAATCTCTACTTTGCGCCCTTGATTGTCAAGAAATACGGCTTGGTTGTTGTCGCTGCCAAAACCAGCATCGGCTTGATCGATGGGATTGGCAACAATGGCATCCAAATTTTTCTTCTGCAACTTCTCCAAGGCTGGCGTAACAATATCCCCAGTCTGGGCGGCAAATCCAATTAATGTTTGATGCGGCTGTTTGAGACTCGCCAATTCTGCCACGATATCGGGTACAGATTCTAGAGGTAAGGAAGCGGGAAGCGATCGCTTCGGCAATTTCTGGGTACTATACTCGGCGGGTTTCACATCTGCCACCGCCGCCGACATTACAATCAAATCCGCATCGGGAAAACACTCTAACATCGCCTGCTGCATCTGCTGGGCGCTCATCACACCAATCGATTTCGCCTTTTGTAGAGAGGCGATTAATGGTGTCTCCATTGGCCCATGCACCAGGGTCACAGATGCACCGCGATGCAGTGCAGCTTGTGCTAATGCGAATCCCATTTTGCCAGTCGAAGGATTACCGATGAAGCGCACCGGATCGAGATGTTCTCGCGTTCCTCCAGCACTAATTAAAACTCGTTTCCCGGCTAAATCTCGCTTACCGCCAGTGTGCAATAGAGATGTAATTTGCGGCAAAATTTCAGCAGGTTCTGCCATACGTCCAGCACCGACGCGATCGCAAGCTAACAGTCCAGCACCGGGACCAACACTGTGATAGCGTTTATCTGCGAATACCTGTTGCCAATTGCGTTGCACTGCCACCTGTTCCCACATATCCGTATTCATTGCCGGTGCTAACAGCACTGGACAAGTTGAAGCGAGGACGGTATTCGTGAGCAGATTGTCAGCGAAACCATAAGCTAACTTGCCTAAGGTATTCGCAGTGAGAGGAGCAATAACAAAAACCTCTGCCCATTCTCCCAACTCAATATGCAAAGGGCGTCCGCGTGTCGGCTGCCAGAAATTTTCGTCTGTATAAGCAGGATGACGGGACAGCGTTGCTACGGTTAGCGGAGTGATAAATGCTTGAGCCGAATCCGTGAGAATCGCCCGAACTTCCACCCCAGTCTTTGCAAGCGCCGAAATTACCTCACAAACTTTATAGGCGGCGATACCGCCGCCTATCCCTATGAGAACTCGTCTGCCACTTTGCATTTAAGCTTCATCGAAGGGTTGAAAATCCAGTAGGTAGAGGTAGGGTTCAACTAAATCTGGACGTTGAAAAGCGATCGCTCTGAGCAAATGCCAATCATCCAATCCTTCAAAAGGATTGGTGTAATTATCTTGCTCTAGCCGTACAGCCAGATGTTCCACTTCAGTTGCCGTTACAGCAGAAATATCCCGGTTGGAAATGCTAACAGTTGTCATTGACCGCGCCTCCCTCAATCTGCATCTGTGCCATGTATTATACAGATGCAACAAACCATTTTATCTTAACGCCATTACTGGCGATCGCTTAATATAAAAAACGTCAAGTTAGCGGGTCTACTAGCTTTAAACCGGAGATTTCACCGAGTGGGAATGGGGAATGGAAGGGAAGACTCGACACCCACTACCCATTTCACTTTGACGACTGCTATTAGCGGCTAGCGCCGATCAGATATTTGCCTTGACAAACTTCCGCATCACTTCTAAAGCTGCCGGTTGAACCTCATGCCCCATATCAAATTCCTGGTATTGTACCGATATTCCTAGTGCTGTTAAAGCGTCCCGTGCCTTCTGGGCAGCACTCAGCGGCACCACAGAATCTTGTCTCCCATGCAAAATTAATACAGGTGGATAAGTCGCATCAGGTTTTGGAGAGAGAGGATGCAAATAGCCGCTCAACACGACTAAACTCGCTAAAGGTAAATTCAATCCTACATCCAGCGTCATTGCTCCGCCTTGAGAAAATCCACACAAAATTGTGCGTGAAAGAGGGACTCCGGTAGAACTTTCTAAAGATTTGAGCCACTCAGTTAGCATTTGCTGACTTTTGACTAAATCCGCAGACTGCGAACCTCCTGGCTTTCCAAATTCGTACCACATTCGCCCCCCCGATACATAGGGATTTGTAAAAGGGGCATCGGGCACCAAAAACTGATACTCCGGTAAATTCAAAAATGGGGCTAAGGATGCCAACTGTTGGGCATTCCCTCCAAAGCCATGCAATACGACAATCAACCCAGCGGGCTGTTGATTCGTTGCCGATGGAACCGAAATTACTGAGAGAGACAGAAGCTTACTCCTAACAAATGCGACTCACCAATCAGAGATGCTGGCAAAGCTCTCATCTTTTAGGATAATGTGGCGATCGCAATCCAGGCTAATCGATCCCTGCTGCTGTAGCTTGCTGAGCAATCGCGTGATTGTCACGCGGGTGGTACCAATGGCGCTGGCGATATGTTGATGGGTGAGGCGCGCCCCCAGACGAGTTCCACCCGCCACAGGTTGACCGATTTCTTTTTTTAACAGCAACAACAGTCGCTGCAAGCGATCTTCGACCCGTCGCTGTCCGACAATGGCTAAAAGTGCCTCTGCTTGCCGCATCCGTCGTCCCATTTGCGGCAAAATCATCTGAGATAGACGTGGGGAAGCTTCAATTTCTGTGACTGAAAACCATCTTAAGTAGACATCACAGAGCGCTGTTGCCTGATAGGCTTGCAGCAAGGTCATCCAAAGACCAAAGAATGTTGCAGTTCCTGCCCAACCCAGCAACACTTCTTCACCATTCGGGCAAAGGGTACTCAGCTGCACCAAACCTCGATCGATCTGCCAAATGCCCTGTGGCACGAGGGGAATTAGGTCTCCCTTGGCATAAAAATGCAAACGACGCCCTTCATTGGGATCGTATTGATCGATTGCTAGAACTGCTTTGGAAGTTGGAGGCATGGCTGTAATTATTTCCAGCTATGAAAATTTGGCGATGGATAGCCACTGCCACTGTAACCCCCTAAGGTAAAGGAGAAGTAATCAAAAGATTACTAAAGGCTTAAAGACGGTGATTTGGGAGTATTTTTTGATTGTGCTGTCGCACCTTTGAAGGGTAAAGGCGATCGCATCTAAATTGTTCCAGATTCACCCTAAAAATAAAGAGACTGGCGATTGATAGCCAGTCTCTGTTTAATATTCCAAAGGAAAAAATCGGTAATCCAAACGCTAAGAATCCATCAGCAATTGGTCAAAAACTCATCACCAATCACTGATTACCCTTAGATTTTGGTGCCACAATCCGGACAGAAGTTGTTGCTAGCAATGTTTTTCGCACCGCAACCGCTGCAATAGACTAGCTCTGTAGCTTTTTCCAACTTGCGACGTTCGGGCAAGCCAATCATTTGAGCGTTACTCTTGCCAGGAGCCACCATTGGGTAACAGTTTTCGTCCCGTTTAACTTGGGCTTCCAGCAAAACGGGGCCATTGTGAGCCAACATTTCGGCGATCGCATCTTTCAGTTCCGAGCGATCGCGGATCGACATTCCTTTAATCCCGAATGCCTTTGCCAGCATCACAAAATCCGGCATCCCCACTTCCATATTTGAGGACGAGTAACGCTCTCCGTAGAATGCCTCTTGCCACTGACGCACCATTCCCTGCCAGCCATTATTGATAATAACGGTCTTGACATTTATGCCGTATTGTGACAGTGTGCCCAGTTCCTGTAAATTCATCTGGAAACTGGCATCGCCGCTAATACAAATCACCTGTTCGTTTGGCAGCGCTACCTTAGCACCCATCGCCGCTGGCATCCCGTACCCCATCGTGCCTAAACCGGCACTAGAAATCCACCGACGCGGCCCATTTTTGAGAAATTGCGCCGCCCACATTTGGTGCTGACCTACATCTGTCGTGTAGTAGGCTTGGGGAGCTTGATTCGCTAGTTCTGAAATCACCTCTTGCGGTGCCAGACTATCGGGATATTGGGGCACCACGAGGGGATAATCTTCCCGCCAGCGATTAATCCGTTCTAGCCATGCTTTCGTTTGATTTGGCTCCAAAGCCGCATTGGTTTCGTGACATCGGCGCAGCAAGTCAATCAACACGTTTCGCACATCGCCGACAATGGGAACTTCCGGAGCGCGATTTTTTCCGACTTCTGCGGGGTCAATGTCAATATGAATGACCTTAGCGTGAGAAGCAAATTCATCCAACTTACCCGCCACGCGGTCATCAAATCTAGCTCCCACCGCAATCAGCAAGTCGCACTCGCTCACTGAAAAGTTAGCGTAGGCGGTGCCGTGCATCCCCAACATTCCCAGGGAGAGGGGATGGTTCTCGTCAAAGGCACCAATTCCCATCAGCGTCGTTGTTACGGGGATTTGGAAGAGTTCTGCCAGTTCCTGAATTTCTGCATGGGCACCAGATGTAATCGCGCCTCCACCCACATAGAGCAACGGCTGCCGTGCTTGCCGAAGTAAAGTACACGCTGCATTGATCTGACGAGGATTGCCCTTCACTGTAGGACGATATCCCGGCAATCTCACCGTATCCGGCTCCACCGGCACATAGTCAAATTCCGCTAATGCCACGTCTTTGGGCACATCAATCAACACGGGTCCCGGACGTCCCGTACTGGCAATGTGGAACGCTTCTGCCACAATCCGCGCCATGTCTTCGGGATCGCGCACAACATAGGAGTGTTTCACAATCGGCAGCGTAATTCCGAAAATATCGGTTTCCTGAAACGCATCGCTGCCAATCGCGTTAAGAGCCACCTGCCCCGTGACTACCACCATTGGAATCGAGTCCATGTGGGCTGTCGCAATGCCTGTCACTAGGTTCGTTGCCCCAGGGCCAGACGTGGCAAAACAGACCCCCACCTTGCCGGTGGCACGAGCATAACCATCCGCCGCGTGAGCCGCGCCTTGCTCGTGTCTTGCCAAAATGTGATGAATCCCGCCATCCGTTTGTGCCCGATACAGTTCATCGTATATCGGCAGAATTGCACCACCCGGATAGCCAAAAATATGTTCAACACCGTGACGCTTCAGACTGTCAATCAGGGCAAAGGCACCTGTTCTGCGGCTGCTCATTTGACGTATTGATTCTTTTTCCGAGACGCTTTGCGATCGCACCATGAAACCTCTCACTATAGCTACGTTCTTTTTTAAGATTTCTATCTAATTCAGCATTAGAAATAGGGGTTTAATTCTTAAGTCTAATCCTGATATCAATTCCTGTCGAGGGATTAACCCCCCAAAAACTCGCGAGTGTTTATTTTCTGTGACTTTAAGGTTTATTGTTTCGGTTCACGCCACCAAGAAGGAGGTGCGCCAAGGATACTGGCTAAGGGCGGCTGACTTAATGAACGCGCCTTCAATCGGGTTGTAACGCTGAGCGCGTCCCCTTACCCAGCAAAAGGCAAAGGCGTTTCTAGGAAGGACTGGCTACAAGATGTTACTCCTCAGTCCTCCTTTCAAGCTAGATGACATCTTCTAAAACATTACGGGTACTGAGCCACGCCCAGACCCCAACGATATTCACAATAATGCTCATTCCCAAAAGAACGCCTCGCAAACCAAATTGATCCGTAAGTGGGCCAGCGATCGCTAGCGGCGCACTCAGTGCAATATTGACAGCATTATTCTGAAACCCAAAGACTTTGCCGCGCATATTTTCTGGGGTTGAGGCTTGAATCAGAGTTTGCATGGGTACGCCAATGAGCGAGGCACCCAGCCCCAACAGCGCACTTAATCCTAAGCCCATCCAGAGATTTGTCGTCAACGTAAACACACCCAACACAAAGCCCATACTCAAAAAACCCAATAGAGGCAAAGGCTTGTGGTGGAAGCGATCGCCCCAATGCCCCAACACCCCCGCACCAAAGACCATACCCACCCCAGCAGCGGATAATAAAAAGCTAAATTGACCCGGCTCATTGAGACCAATTTCCTTTGCCAGCTCAATTGCCAGTACAGTTAAAGCCGCAAACACCGAATATAGAATCGTCAGTTGTACCATCGCAGTCCGAACCAGGCGTTTTTTCCATAAATAACGGAAGCCTTCTTTAAGATCATTCCAAGGATGAACTGCGATCGACTCAATCGGAATCGGAGCTTCTACGACTTTCACTAACTGGCTGAGACCAGCAGCCAACAGGTACAGAAGCGCCACCAAGAATTCTTGACCATAGGTTCCCCCCCAAGTTCCGGCTAGACTCAACAGCGGCTCGCCCACAGAGAAACCGACAATCAGAGACCCCATCATGGTGGTTGTAAACAGCGCGTTTGCTGTCATTAAATTTTCGCGCTTGACCAATAGGGGAATCGCCGCCTGCTCTGCTGGGGCAAAAAATTGCGTAACTGTCGAGAGCAAAAACGTAATTACTAAGAGAACTAAAAACTGCTTTGGCAATATCGGAAGCAATAGTATCAATAAAGCGCGAATCCAATCAGAAGCCACCATAATTTGCTTCTTTGGAAAGCGATCTACAAAAATACCGGCAGCTGAGCCAAAGAAGATTGCAGGTAGTGTGAAAGCTACCATGATGGCGGAACGCATAGAATTTGCCCCCATCAGCGACGTCTGATAGTTTTCCAGCAACGCAATCAACAAAATGAAGAAGACCTTGTCTGCTACCTGAGACACGATCTGCCCTACCCAAAGAATGAGAAAAGGCCGATTCTTCATCAGAGCGCGAAAGCCACTACCAGAAGCCGGAGGTTCAGCTGGAAACATAAGAAGAGTTCAGGAGCCTCTTGAGTACATCTTTAAGTGTGCGCTGGCGAGAGTCACTTGTGCCAGTCGAGTAGCCACTTTTTGTCAAAGTTCTTAAAAGCCACATCTGCCATAATCGCTATCCCACTCTATATGCTAAGAAGCATCCAGTCTCGTAAAGATTCCAAAACCCATGACTTTTCCCGCATCCGTAGGGGTTAGAACCCCTGTATAGCTGTTGTTTTTACCTTGTGTATAAACCGCAATGCTTCGCAGAAAATTGTCACTCTTTAAATTACGAAATCATTCCCTTGACAAATTTCATATTGTTTTCCTTGATGGCGAATGCCTGAAGCCCGATCCTGTGCTAAGTTAATCACTGAGAATTTAATTCGGCTAAGTGAGTTGGTTGTCTACGTTGACAGGCGTCTCTCCGAATCTAAGTCTCTACACCATCTGCAGAAAGCGAGATACTTCCATGTCAATCTATGTAGGCAACCTATCCTACGACGTCACCCAAGAAGACCTCAGCCAAGTTTTTGCCGAATACGGAACTGTTAAGCGGGTTCAGCTACCCACTGACCGCGAGACAGGCCGCCCACGGGGTTTCGGTTTTGTAGAAATGGAAACTGAAGCTGAAGAAACGGCTGCCATTGAAGCTCTAGATGGAGCGGAGTGGATGGGTCGAGATTTGAAAGTTAACAAAGCCAAACCTCGTGAAGATAGAGGACCCTCTGGCGGCGGCGGTGGTAATCGCAGACCCAGTAGCGGTGGCTTTTCTCGGCGCTACTAAGTTTTAAGACAAAAAACATTAACAAGTCTAGTCTCCAGCAGATTGACACTTCCACTGCTCCACGCTGTTTTTACTTTCTATATATAGAATGGGCGTTCTAGCAGTGGATTTTTATTTAAAAATGCTGACATTTCTAAAATCCTGAATTGTTAACCTTCCTTTACATTTTTGTTGGCATCAGGTATTAAGTAGTGCTGATTCAATAAAATTTTGACGGGTTTTAGAAACTTTTTAGTCGCAAATTCCCTACTCCTTTAATTAAGATTGGCAGAGCCGTAAGGGGGAAAAGCTAATTAAATACATTGCTCCCAACCCCAAGACATAGTCAGTAAGTAGGATTAATTATTTGTGGGATGGGCTAAGCGATCGCGTCACCCCTGTAAGTGTTGGGCTTGCTAGGTCAATCCCACCTCCAAAAATCTTCAATTGAATTACATTCGCTTACTTACCCAGCCGTTAATTCAGTCAGTCAGGACGGGGGGGTAATTCAGAGGGCGAGAGCGAACCTGGTTCGCTGGGGGTTGGTACGGTAGCAGGATTGGCAGGAGTACCAGCGGCAGGAGTAGCAGTGGCAGTACCGGCAGCAGGAGTACCGGCAGCAGGGGCACCCGTGCCAGAAGCCTCTGGGGTACCAGGGGCAGAGGTTGCGGCGGGGGCACCCGCTGCTCCGGGAGGGGGCGCTGGGGGCAGCGGCGGTGGGACGATTGGAGCCGGGGCTAAGGTAGGTGGAGCGGGGACTAAGGTAGGTAGAGCCGGGGCTAAGGCAGCAGGTGGCGGTGGGGGTGGCGGTTCAAAAGTTTCAATGGTAACCGCTCTGCTAATTTGTTCGCCAGCTCCATTGGTGACTTGCAGCGTAATCGTTTCACTACCCGGTTTCTGACTGAGAGTGTAGGGGATACTGCCCTGAGCGGGAACCGTACCGGGTGCCGGAAGCAGCTCAACTTTAATATTGCTGCCGCCTTCTACTTTCCAAGATATTTTAATAATTTCACCAGGTTTTACCTGATTGACTGGAACAATATATTTGGGTAAAGCTTCTTGATTGTTGATTTTAAAATTAACAATTCTCGAAGGTTGGGCTGTAATTTTAATCGCATCCGTCTTCTTGGAATCTGATGGTTCCTGTTGTCCTGTATTGGGAACGACCATCATTTCAAAGATGTAGTCTCCTGGTTTGCGGGCATCTGTAGGCACATTTTTACAGATTAGCGCTGCTTCGGCAGTACAGTATTTTGCCAAACCCTTTGCCACACCTTTGCTGAAGTCAAACCGCTTCAATACACTATTTACCGTACCGTCAGGCGAGCGCCCAATCAACTGCAACTCTTTGATCTGCTCTGGATTCACGACTCTCCAATTGAGGTGAATTTTATTGGCATTGGTGGGTTTACCAGGGACTTCTGCATAAATCGGTCTTGTAGAGGAAAACTCGATAATCTTTGGGGGAGGCTCCGGTTCAATTTTGATCGGACTGGTCTTCAGAGTATCCGATGCGACATCTTTTCCTTTTTTGGAGAAGACTTTCAGTTCAAAAACATAGTCACCGGCTTTGCGGGCATCTGTCCGCACATTTTTGCAGATTAAAACCTGACGAATCGCGCAAAATGACTTGAGTTGCTCTGGAACACCCTGGCGGAAATCGTAAGAAATGGGTTCAACGGTAGCTGTACCGTCAGGCGATTGCCCGGTGAGCAAGAGCGACTGAATCTGATTTGGGTGGCGAATTTGCCAACTCAGACGAATTAAGTCATCTTCAGATGCTTGATAGAGAGCATCTGAAGAGCTAAATTGAAGAATTTTTGGCGACGGCTTTGGCTTAAAGAAGATCAACCAAATCAGGAAAGCGATCGCTACCAGAATTCCTAAAGAAAGCAGTAGTACCAACAGGAACTGCCACCAAGGACGGGGTTCCCAATACAACGTCCCTTGTGGGGCATCATTAATTAAGGGCAACTGCTGCGTATCTTCAACTTCAACGCCGAAGCCGATCAACCTCCCTCCCCCATACAGAGGGCGACGCCACCACTTGAGCGGTTTTACCTGAACTTCGGCGATGGCTAAGGAAAAAGGCGCTATCCGTATCAAGGAAGGCGAGACCGTGTAAGAACACACATCCTCCTCATCCAAACTTTTGGCTCGCAGGATAACCTCGCGCGAGGTGTTGCCCCCATTGTTTAATCTGAGTTCGTACAATCCGGATAGGCGTCTCACCTTACCGACCAGGGTGCGGAATTCTACGGTCAGAAGGTAAGTCGGGAGAATTTCTAGGTAAATGACATCCAGCAATACCAAGTCTGGATTGTTAACAGAATATAAGCGAACGGTAGGATAGTAAGTTCCTGCCAGCGCGTCCATTGGCGGGTTTAACACCAGCAGAATTTGCCCAGTATCTCCGGGGTTGAGGTCTAATCCTGTCGTCGTTGTCACCAGTCCCGGCGACTCTAGCCCTTCCGGATAACGCACGCTAAACCATTTCTCGTCCAAATCCGGGCACATCAGCCGAAACCGATCGACTCTGGCAGAGCGGTTGTGTACGTTCACCACAACTTGCAACAGCGAACCGGGTTGGAGACGAGCCGGAACCGCAGAACTGGTGATTGGCTGAAGACTAAAGGTAGGATCGCTAACCCGAATGGCAGTCTCAATCGGCGGTAAAACCTGAAGTCGCGCTTGATGGCGGATCGGGGTATCTTCCGGGTAGTGCTGCGGCGCATCGACGACCAACAGGTAGGGGTAGGTGCCCGGTTTCGTCTCGACTGGCACCTGAAACTGAAAGATGACCTCGCTGGTAGAGTTGGAACCTAACGCCAGTCGCTGATGGGGAGAAGTACACCACTGACGGAGCGGTTGGGATACTTCATCGATAAAAATATCAATTAAGGCGCTTTGATTGCCCTTGTTGCTGACCGTGATGCAGAGATCGAAGGTCGCTCCGGCGACGAGGGCGTAGTCTCCGGAAGGATTGAGGATCACCGCGAGGGGATTACCGGGAGCCAGCGCTTGGTGGATGGTTTTAGGCAACTGCTGAGCGCCTCGTTTGGCAGCAAGACGCATCCGATAGCGTAATTCGCCTGCTACTTCCGTCTCCTGTACAAAGCCTTGAGCAACCAGATCGTCCAACAGCGCGATCGCTACGTCTTCCCCTGAGCCTGTACGATCTGCCACCTCAGCCAGACTAACTTCGGATTTTTTACGCATCATCCATTGCACGATCTGTCGCTGGGACTCAGGCAGCGTCAGGACATCGACCATTGTGAGACCACCGGCTTTTTCATCCTGTCTCTCTAAGGAACCAGCATCGAACGGTTGTCTCGTTGTCATTGTTTCCCTCCCCAGAAATAAGGACTGAGGAGACGCGATAAATCGGCGTCTCTACACGGCTGAAAACTCAGTGAGGCTTCTCGCTCAGTTCTCCGTTTTTTCACCTCAGTTTTGTTGGTCGCACTGTAGTTGGGGTAGCCGATCCGCACGTTTTAACCTCACTTCAGTATCGTCACTACCACTCAGCACAAAGATAGAGTTTCCGACCGTCTTAATATCTACACTATTAATATGCCAAGACTGACCAAACGAGCCATCGATTTTTCTGCCTTTTAACTGAGAATCCCGCTTACCTTCAGCAGTCAGAGGCCAAAGCATCACTCGTCCGTCATCCCCTCCACTCACCAAGTAGCAACCATTTGCGCTCAATGCTACCGAGCGAACTGACTTGCCGCCATGACCATCCGACCATTCATCCAAAACTTCACAAGGTCCCTGCTCGGCAAGACATTTTTGCATATTCCATAAGGTAATGTACCCCTGGTTATCAGCAGTGACTAAAAGATTCGGCTTGTATTCAGCACTATCCAAGCTGACGATGTAATCTTCCTGACCTCCTTGGCGAGGATAGGATACGCGCCCCCACTTGTCTTTTGCCAAATTCCAGACGACAAATTGGTTGAAGCGTCCTGCGATCGCTAGGTTTTTATCCGCTTTTCCCACCAATGCCAGAGCATTCACGACAAAATCAAATTTCTTCCCTCGCAGCGGTTGATTGGTAGCGTTAGGATTGTCGAGGTCGCGTTCCACATCCCACACTGCAACTAAACCACTCCCGTGACCGCTTAATAGATAACGCGAGTCTTTGGTGAATTCTAGAGCTAAAACCCGATCGTCCTTTTGAAAAGAGAAAGAATTTATCGGTTGCTTTCTTTCTCCCGATACATTCCATAGCTGGATCTCTCCATTCTCCAAGCCTGCGGCAACCACATCATTGTCTACTGGTTTATAGCGGATGACCCGCACAGCTTTACCCGCCTTTCCCACAACTCCCATTTGTTGATTAAGCAAGGGATTCAGAAAGCCTGAAGTGCGCCATCTAATTGCGGTTTGGTCATTCGAGCCAGTAATGAGTTGCTCTCCGAGTCCATTAAATTGCACCGACGTGACAGAAGCTTTGTGTCCCCAAAATGGGTTGTAAGGGTTTAGCCACGACAGCGCCCAGAGCAAGAAAAGCAGCAAGATTAATCCAGTTAACTGCATCCAGATAGGGAGAACTGGCCGGACAAGCAGTTTCAAGATTTGGGTGTCATTTCGGACATCTAAGCGCTCATCCGACACAATCGCCTTAACTTCCAAAAGAAATCTTTGAACTGAACCCAACCACCGGCGTTTCCTCGTACAGACTAGCTGTAGTTGAGTCGTCTCACCTGGCTTCAGGTCTGCCACTTCAGGGATGATCTGCAAATGGAATCTCCGCCGATCTTCCGCATTGACTTGGCAACTTACTTGCTGAGTTAAATTGCTGGCATTCTCAAAATTGAGTTTGTAAGTTGCGGAGTTAGACTTCCATCTCGGCAGCCAATTTCGCGATGGAGGGATTTGCTGTAAGGCTGGGGTGCAACTGAAATCTATAAATCCCGCAGCAACAACCTTAATGGCTCCTGCATTCTTTGATGGAGGACCATTGTGCTGAGTACATTCAACGGAAAAAGGGTATACCTGGCTGGGAGCAAGGGTGGCAATGGGTATTTGGCATAAGAAACTTGTTTCTACCTTGCTACCGGGTGCAACTTGCAGCCGTCGTTCGGCACTCTCGGCTAGCCAAGTCGGCTCTATGCCCACAAAATGTAGCACGACGTTGGTGGACAGTTGGCTGGGATTGTATACCCAGACTGGTATTTCGATCAAATCTGTCGGATGAACAACAAATTCTCGGACTGGCAGCTCAACCTGCATGGGGATAGAGCCAGTTCCCTGCTCAATGGATATCCTCAGAAGTTGTCTTTCTTCTTCCCGCAGTTCCATCGAGAAGATGCGGACGGTGATATTCATTTTGCCGACAAACCCAGGAACGGGCGTGTCAGTAATCGCTACATAAAACTTTGTACTATCTCCAGGGGGTGTTTTGGCGCTAATTCCTGGAGATAGTTTATACCAGGAATTAGCTAAACTAGAGTCAGCACCAGCGGCTAGTAGTTCTACTTGAAAAGTTGCAAATTGATTGCTTTCATTCGTAACTGTTACTTCAAAGGCAGCTGGTATACCTCCTGGTTTGTATCGAAGTAACTGGGTGGATAATTTAGCGTAGATTAAACTTTTATTTACCATCGAAAATATACCTTTTTAGCGATAGCAGTCTTATTTAATTGAGGAGAGCTACCTTTTTTTATGAACCGAGAAGACACAAATAGCGCTAAGGAAGAAGGAAAGAAGAGAGAATTTTATGAGTTCATTAGAATTACTTTAGTACCTAGATATCTTAATAACTGTTAGCCGTTGCTAGCAAAAAATAAGAACACCGGAAAGATGCCTAGTTTGTGTTTGGAGTAGAGAATCTTTTAAAATTGTAGTTTGTCAAAAATCGCTTGTTTGACAGACGGTTTAGCAACGGTTGACACAGGATTGTCTGCCCTTAATAATTGGGTGAGTTGCCGCTTGCGCCATGCGAAATGCAGAAGGTTTATTCCTAATTCTTGGGCGGTACGAATCGTTTCTCGCGGTAGTAAAAGCTTGTCATCTAATCCCCATGCTGCTGAGAGATTGCCAACGACTAAGATAATTCCTCCTCCATAGCCGAGTTGAATGGGCTGTTGATTTAAACTAGGTAAGGCTGCAAACAAGAAAGGCTGTGTCCGCAAGGGATGATTTCGGCTCAAGCGTTTGATATCCTCTAAGGGAGTTCCGAGTTGTTGAGCGATCGCCATGATGCTCTCAATCAGCTCTATGGCATCGGTGGCAGCATCGACTAGCAGAACACCCCCTGTCTCTAAATAATTTTTCAGGGCTTCAAATTCTCGATCGTTCAGATAGAGTGCCTGACGACCCGTGAAGTAAAGTAGGTCATAGCCTAAAGCGGCAAGCGGCAAAGACTTTTCGGCACCCAAAAAGGGAACTTGTCCAATCTGATCCGCTCCCTGTAAGCTTGGGTAAAGCGCAGGAACCGAATTGAGTAAGTACGAAAGATTGGAAAAACTGCGCCCATCGGCAGGTTGTTGCTGCGTGACTTGGGCAACGCGGACAACTGCTTGAGGACGCGATCGCGCGATCGCTCGATAACGTAAATCTAAGCTATTAACTGTCGGAAAAAATACATCCTTGGGATTCTCTAATTCCTCTGACTCAGATTGCAGAAAAATTCGGCACAATTCCACTTCCATATCACTCGGTGGAGTGGTCTTTTCATCCAGTCGAAAGGTTTCCTTTTCAAATTCACGAGACTCTTTCCGGCGCAATTTCTCCGGAGCGACATAACTAATCGCTAGATAAACCATCTGCGGATTTTCTGTCAGCGTCTCACCCGACACCCGAAATTCAATCGGTTCGGAAACAACAATCGGATTCCCCGCTAAATCAATTGCAATTCCCGGCTGAATTTGTACCCAACGTCCATCCCGGAATTGCGGCGCGACTTCCGCTGGTGCTGCGATCAAGCGCACGCCTAAACCGCAGACAATTCCTGGCTGATTGAGCGACTGATAATGGATATTCTGTCTCTGTCGGTGGTACTCATGTGCCCGACGCCAACGGTCGGCATTCATCAACAGACCATCAGTAACTTGGAGACGTTCTAAAGGATTCGTTGGGGGTGGTGGAAACATAATGATTAATGGCTAATTAATGATTGCTAATTATTAATGACTCATGGTTTTTTTACTCAGATTACTCACTACCGATTACCTCTGCGATATCCAGATCGTAAGTGCAGAAAGCCGGTTTTTCTTGGTCGATGATGTGCCGCACCAATCCTTCATCAACTTGACCAGGTCGCTCAGGTCGCAGGCGTACAATGAAGTGATAAGGACGCCCACCACCCAACATGGAGTCTTCGCCAAGGCAGGTTTCCCCTAAAAGGAAACCTTGACCAAAAATTTCTTCAATACTAATGTGCTTATCAGCTTCTTCAGGTAGATGGTCGTCGAGAGGCAAGTCTGTATACAGATGTAGATAGAGCCGCAACCCGCGTCGCGTTCCTCGCCAGCGATAAAGTTCTACCGCCTGACGAATCAGATATCGCTGCCGATTTAGACTCCAACGGGCGTCCATCGGCCATGCTACCCAGTGGGCAAGAAAGGGTAACAGCGTCGCTGGCGCAGTTAACGGATCTAAATAAGCCCACAGGAGATCCATCGACTGCACTGCGGGTTCAAAAGTCTCCTCAAAAATCTTCAAAAAGCGACCAATAAAGTCTACTTCCCGATAGAGACTGGGCAAAAAATCCAGGTAGAGGCTGCGGGGACGGATATAGAGGTTGAAGGCTGCGGATTCGATCAGTTGTCTGGCTGGTGTGACAAGCCCGCCCGTGCCTCCTTGCTCTGTATAGTACACATGAAGGCGGCTATGATAATCGACGACTAGGGTTCCACCCGACTCTAAAGACTGGTTATTTTCAAAGAAGTTGGCTGGAATTTGGAAATATAACACCGCATCCATCTGCTGACCTGGAGCAATTTCATGACCCTCCATCCCAATGCGATACCACTGGCTTGGGAAGTTGCCCTCAAGTTGCAGGCTCACGTCTAGGATTCGGGTTCCCAGGTTTTTTAGCTGCACCACCATTTCACTGGGTTCTCCTGGATACACGAGCAATTGATTGCTCGTCATGCCTTCGGTACTGACACTGCCAGTGAGTGCCAGGGCATTAGCCGTGCTACTCGCCCCCATTGGCTGAACTGCCTCGGCAAGCTGCATGGGGGTGAGTGTCAGGTGTAAGATTTTACCGTGCGACGTGCTTTGAGTCATAGTCAGTGGTAAGTGCTGAAAATCAGGAGTAAGGGATGAGGAGTGAGTGAGGAATCAGAAAGTGAAAAGCCAGAAGTCAGCAGTCAAAAAGCTAGAGGAACTGATACTACTTTCTCATTCTCTTCACGCTTGCACTTAATCCGGGCTTCGCACCGCTTCGTTAACAGTCCTGCACCCCTCAGTCCTTTATTGAATCAAGTTGACAACATGACCAGAGCGCAGGCGACTGTTCAGCCAGGAACAGACTAGCCCTAAAGGACCGGGATCGATGACGGGGTTTTGAGGCAGTGTCCGTATCCAGGTTTGTTCCTGCTGACGCAACTCAAACAGCTGCACCACACCTAAATAGCGAACGCCTGGAATTTGCTGGAATAAGGTGACAATGTCTGAAGGATAAACGGGGCGTCCAAAAGGCCAGCCTTTCCCATCCATTCCGCCAGTAAGTGGGTTGAGGAAGCGGTACAACGCTACCCGTAATTTCAGCAGAATTTCTTCTTGGGCGCGGGGGTTATTGTACTCTGGCTCCAGTGCCACTTCAGTCTGAACGGACACTCCGACATATTCGGGTGCTTGCAGACGCACTTGCACTCCCAACAGTCGTCGCTCGTTCAGGTAAGCGTGGATTTGCTCGCTCAGTTGAGGGCTGAGGGAAAATAGGTCTGGGTGAATGCCTTCGCCTCGCGCGATCGCATCGGTATTCGCCTGGGGCACCAGCATCAGTCGCACGGTTCCGGCTTCGCTACTATCGGTAGGGGTCAGACAACGGGCACGAGCAACGCCACCGCCTGCTGCCTGTAGTGCCAGTACCTCAAAATCTTCGGGGGTAACAGCGCGATCGCGGGTGCGGAGCATTGCTGGCACTCGGACGACGGCATCTTCCAAAGATTCGGCGTCGGCACCGTTGCGGGCGGGGGTATGGTTAATGACTCTGGCAACGTAGGGAACGGCTGACTTGGGGATGGTAATGGTTCCCCGTTGAACATTGCCTTTTCGACCTCCTCCCGTGCGGTAAGCGACCATGCGAATCGCGGAGCCTTTGGGCGGCACTGCACCATATTGACGCTCTAGCGATCGCACTTCTTCGGGACGGGTGCTAGCATTCAACAGGCGATCGCTCACAAGGTGCTGCATCTGCGTTCTCGCGCGCAACTGAGTCTGCTGCTGGAGTTGGGCGGGTTCTCGAATCAGGGGGCCAAACTGAACCATCCCAGTCCGCGAGTCAATCGTGTAGTGAAGATCCTGAGGGCCAGAATCAGCAAAGTCATTGACTTCTGTCCATATTTGAGGCAATGCTCCAGGCGGACTTACCAAAATGTATTCATCTTCCCGCCGTGTCAAGACAGGAACGCCTTGCAATTGGAAAGTTTGACCGGGCGTACCCTCGCTTTCTCCCAAAAGTTCATTTCTAATCTGTTCGCATTGAGAAGCAAGGACGGTGCCACCAATCGCTCTTGCCGACAAACTCACAATCCGCGGGGAACTACTGTAACCTGGTTGCGTAGGGTCGATGTGACTATAAACGCAGCGTAGCCAGCGACCCTGGTAGGTGAGGAAGTGGCTCACCGGCCAACGTTGGGGCAGATGTAGCACGACATCCCCACTCTGGAGGGGATTGCTCCCAGTCCGGGCGAATTCGCTGAAACTAAATCCTTTAGTGCCATCATCGGCTTCCTGCAACAAAACCGGCTGCCAGTACGCGCCATTCCAAGCTTCCCAGCGGCGAGGAGGCGCGTCGGGATTAATCCCAGTAGATGTCGCAACTTCTCCTTTAAACTTGACTGCCAGAACATTCCCTTCGCATTCGTCCTCCGGGTCGAATACCAGATAAAAGCAATTTCCCGACTGGGGTTGCTCATCAAAAAAGGCTAATTCTCTGCCCATCCACTCACCGTCAGGGCGCAGAGTCCAAAGGTTCGTGAAGCGATCGCGTAACATTTGGGGAGTATCTTCAACCGTCTGAGCGGTTAGAAAATGTCGGATACTGGGCTTGCCAATCACCAGCGGCTGGTTGGTACTGAAGACAATCGCTTGCTCAGTTTCTGTCCTGACGGTCGCAATTTCTACCCCAGATGGAATCGTATATGGTTCGGGCAAAGCAGCACTCAGATAAAAAGTCAGGTCTGTCTGAGCGGGAACCGGAGCTTGCAGGCGAACCCCTAGTAACTCTAAAAAAGCAACATAGTTGCGACGGGGAACTTGGTTAAACCGCAGCAACATTTGATCGGTCAGCCACGCAAATAGCTCAATCAGCGTGATGCCAGGATCGCTAGGGTTATAATTCGTCCACTCCGGACAATAGCGAGGAATCCGTAGAATGCACTCATCTACTAAATCTTTGAATGTCCGATCATCTAAATCAGACTTCGGTAACTTGGGTAAAAAATCAAAGTCCATTATTAATAAATAATCGGTAACTAGGAATTGGTAATTAGTAATTGGGCAAAAGTTATAGAAATGCGATAAATGAGTAGGGATTTTGAATTAAAGAATTCTCTTGTTACTCAGAACCCTCATGAACCATCACTCCTCTTTGCCGTTCAGATAGAAAGGATAGACCAAGCTCCGAGCATCATAAGTGCCCTTAGGATGGTATTCCACAATAATATCCACTCGACCTCGGATGGGATCGGGGTCAGTCCGCACCAAATCGATGACAATGCGCGGCTCCCACATTTCTAGAGCTTCTTGAACGTGCAAGCGCAACAGGAGAAGGGTTTGAGTATTCATGGGGGCAAAGACCATCTCCGATAAGCGCGACCCAAAATTGGGTCGATACACCCTTTCTCCGATTTCAGTCCGCAGGATAATCCGAATAGATTCTTCGATATTCCGTTCTGCCGAACTGAGTTGAAGCCCTCCCTGTACGTTCACCCGTAGTGGGAAAGACCATCCCGTACCCAAGTGGCTGCGCTGCTTATCCGATCCTTCTGGCATAAAAGTGACTCTGTGCCTAGTATCGCAGCTACTTTACTAAAGCTGAAAGTCCCCGACTATTCGCCAAAAGTCGAGTTATCCCAAGCTGGCTGTAGCCCTAGGTTTTAGGGGCGGTGCCCTTCCGCCTCAAAGCGGGTTGTAGCCGAAGGCAACAGTCGCCAAGCGCAGCCAGTCACCAGCACATACAACATTGCTTAAATAACCTGAATCAGTTTGACACTGCGGGAGCTACCCCGTGTTTAGTGGCTGACTAATCGTTGACTCTCTACCCAGTATCCTGTTTTTGATGGAAATGGAGGTTTTACAAAACCGGGATGCTCCTTGTATGCGAGGCATACTCCAAGAATTAGTAATGTAAAAAGTCGCGCTTGGACAGTACCCCAGCGCAAGTGGTTGGAGCGAATTGGTCAGCAGTTGAAGACAGAGGTTATTGTGGAGCGGGATGCTTTCGCTTGCGGAGCGTTTAAGGTTTAGGACGAGAAACTTTAGCGCCTGAACAAGACTTTTGAAGGGTGCTTAGAAGAGATTCTGCTGAAAAGTAACATTATTCTTTACGAAAGTGCAAGCTCAAATCTGTGGTTTTCTTACAGATATGATTTAGACACCAAATTTAAGATTCTTTTATTGTTATGACAGAACAAATAAGGGAAAAATTCATCTATAACGGAGGAATTTACTATTTAGCTGGCTTAGAACCTTCGTTAAAATATCCAGTTGATGGGATTAATTCTACAGCCGAAGAATCGGTAGATTTTGATGGGATAGAAGATAAAATATTTGATTTTTTAAATGAGGAATCAGTTCCTTCAAACGTAATAAAAGAAGGAGTCTTAATTAGACCACACGACTATGGGATGAAAGAGATTCTATTTTCTACAGCTTGCCGGAGAGGATTTCATTCAACCTATGAAATTATTAATGAAGAATTGTTTTTGAAGGAAATGACTGTCGGTAGTGTTACTGGTGGTCATAAACCTATAGAAGGAGTTATGCCAACCTACGATAACCGTAGTGGTTTTTGTTATCGGAATCTTAAAATTTTTACCCGTTTTACTGGGACAATCACCTTAGGTAAAGACTTCATTGATGGAATCTTCTTAAAACCTCTTTTGGGGATGACATTTTATCAAGGCAAATTAGTTGCGATTCAAGACCTTTCATTAGACATTTCCATTAGTCTTGCTGTTATCTTTGGCGGGTTAGAAGCTGTTAAGAGACGCTTGGCTAGTGCAGTGTCAGCGCAAAGAATTCTTGCATTAAGCGGTGCCCTCTATTATGGCGAGTCAGGCTTAGATTTGGTGATTCCTGCTTTGCTGGATGAATCGGCACAGGTAATGTGGGCTGCGTACTCGCTACTGCGGACAAGGACAGAAACGAAAGTCAAAATTGCCTTGCAAGAATTCAATCCTTATCAATTTTTTGAATGTCTTTGTACCTTTGAGGGGCATTCTGACTATGTTAGTTCGGTAGCGATCGCGCCGGATGGTGAAACCATTGTTAGTGGCAGTGGCGATATGAATATCAAAGTGTGGGATATTCTGACGGGCAAGTCTAGGGGCACCTTCGAGGGGCATTTAGCCTCGGTTGATTCCGTAGCAATCGCGCCAGATGGTAAGACTTTTGTCAGTGCTAGTAGGGACAACAACTTCTGTGGTAGAGGGGGCTTAAAGAGTATCAACGTATGGGATATTCTGACGGGCAAGTGTCAGCGCAGCCTACAAATACTAGGAATATTCCCAGATGGTAAAACTTTGATTCATGGTCGTCAGTACAAAACCATCAAAGGGTTAGATATAGAGACGAGGGAGTGCCTCCGCATGGTAAATAAGTTTTTATGGGATGTTTATTTCGTAGCAATAGCCCCGAACGATCAAACGATTGTTAGTAGCAATGACGACAACATCCTCAAAGTGTGGGATATCGAAGCAGGTAAGTGGAAGGGTTCGCTACAGGGGCATTCACGCCGAGTTTATTCCGTAGCAATAGCCCTGGATGGAAGGACGATTGTGAGTGGCAGTAAGGACAATACTATTAAAGTGTGGGATCTCGTGACGTGCGAGTGTAAGGGCACGCTAGAGGGACATTCAGACTATGTTCTTTGCGTAGCAATAGCGACGGCTGGTAAAACTATTGTCAGTGGCAGTAAGGACAACACCATCAAAGTGTGGGATCTTGAGACGTGCGAGTGCAGAGGTACGCTAGAGGGGCATTCAAACGCAGTGAGTTCCGTAGCAATAACCCCAGATGGAAGGACGATTGTTAGTGGCAGTTACGACAACACCATCAAAGTGTGGGGAATTCGATAAGGAAGTTTAAAGTATTCCCTGTTGAGGATGATTTGGGCAATTCAGGGATGCGTTCGTCGGGATTTGCCGACACACCTTAAAGAATAAGCGATCGCTAATCCAAACTAGAAATAACGAATTCTACCTCTTATAGTTGCTCATTAAGGAGCAACTAATACAGTGACTCCTGTGGCAATCACAGGTAAAGAAATGGGAACTGGAGGCACAGTAGGAGTTGCTCCCACTGCCATTGTGCCCATATGCGCCACTGGACGCCCGCAAGCCAGAACGGTGACAGAACAAGGCATCGCGAGAGCGCCAGCAATTGACGGACCCGTGACAGCATCTCCCAGACAAGCGATAGGTCGCCCCATAACTAAAACGGTTGGTGCCCCCGGTCCGATAATGGGACTACCACTAGCGACATCGCCCAATACGGCTACTGGTAACATAAAACCTTCCTTAATCGTTAATCGAGAATGGCTAATTGTGTACCACGTTTCTATGGTTAAGCATTAGCCATTGGTCGCGATCGCAATTGCTTCTTTCCCGCTCCCCTCAATTGTTAACAATTCAGCCGAATCAGCGGTGCGGTCATACTGGCTGTGGCAGCTGCCATAATTGCCACCGCAGCACCTGCTTGCAGGTTCAACGCTGCGCCAGACTGTACGCTTACAGCAGCAGCCGACTGCGCCGACAAAGCACCGCCAGATTGCAGCGACAATGCCGCACCAGCTTTCATAGTGGCAGCACCCCCAGACTTCAAGTCTAAAACTCCGCCTGCTTGAGCGCTTAACTTGGCCGCGGTTTGAAGTTCTATGCCAGCAGGTGCGAGTTTTATACTACTAGGGCCTGATTGCAGCAGAATTTCCATTGGTGCTGAAATACTCACTTTTTGCACTGCCTGCATCGTGATGGTATTGGTCATGTCATTCATCAGCAACTTCTGACCACCAGTTGTTGTGATATCCAGCTTCTTATTGAGATCGTCGATGAGGATCTTATGACCGCCTTTGGTTTTAATTTCGATCTTCTTATTTTGATCGTCTAGGCGCACATAATGACCGTCAGTCGTTTTAATTTCCACAAACTTTTCGCTGTCATTCATGTGACATTTATGAGCGCCTATCGTCTCAATGTAGACACCAGCCTTGCTAGTATCTTTATCCTCTTCCACAAACTGTAATTTATGCCCGGTACGGGTTTTAAATGTCCGCAGGCGGACTTTGCCTTCACCTGAAATTGTATTATCCACATCTTCCGGCGGTGCATCTGTACCGTTCCAGACACCGCCAATGACGTAGGGGCGATGAATATCGCCGTGTTCAAAGGCAACCAATACCTCGTCATTGACCTCCGGCAGACAGTCAAACCCGCGATTTACACCAGCTCCGGCTCCCACCACTCTTGCCCAGTTACTTTCGTGTTCCTCTGTTAAAGTGGGAAACTTTACTCTCACTCGACCCCATTTTTTGGGATCTTTGTTATTCGTGACAATTCCTACTAATAATGTTTGTCCTGCTTGGAGATGGGTTCGGGGAGACAGGGTTGCCAGAAGATCGTCTCCCCGCAATCCCCGCACGCTAAATTCGGTAGTGTAGAACCGTTCCTGATAAACGTGACGGGTTGTCGTGACGTAATACTTGCCGCTGTATTTGCCCATACTTGCCAAGTCCACGACCCGTCCCGGTCGAATTCGCGGATCGCCTTCAGCTTTGGCATCAGCGTAGACAAATTCCCCCGATAACTCGTTATACAAAGCTTGCGCGATCGCGTCTGATTCTTTCTGAGAAGAGACTGGCTGATCGACAACAATCATCTTGGGGGTACTGCTAAAGCTAGTGCTAGTTGCTTTGCCCTTGCCTTGTTTGGTATCGGTAATGACTTGTGTTGTTTGACTGCTTTTAGTAGATGCAATCACCTGTTTACTTTTATAATCCCAAGCTCTTACCTCAACAGAATCTACCTGTTCGGCACTTGTTACCCGAACTTGGAAACTATGTATTTCTTGTAACCACTTGAGAGCCAAAGAAGCACCCGCTACCGGCTTGCGGAAGTGCAGTTTCCCATCTTGCACAAACAACTCAAAACCGTTCCGGGCTGCCCGTTCTCGCAAGAATTCCATGTTGGTTTGATTTTCTTGGAAAATATAGCCAACGGGATCGCCAAAGCCATAAGGCCCGCCACTTTCGTCAATGGTGCCCGCTGTAATCCCCAATTCACCGATAATTTGCCGAACAATATCGGTGTCGGTCATGTTTTGGAAAGAGCGGTTGTAGCGTCCCCGATGTAGGCGATGAGAAACGTCATACCCGCGAATCACGACCGGAGCTTGAGAACCACTGGTAAAGTGGGTTTCAATTGCTGTAATCTCGCCATTCAGAATGTTGCCCTGCTGTGTATCGTCAAAATCAGCATCTTCTGTAGTGCTGGATTTAAAGCCAATCTGGACGGGTTTACCAATTGTTAATAAGTTTTCGTAGCGCCAAAGTTCATCTCCTTCGCGCCCCGGAAAGTAGTCGTTCCGGATAACTAGGGTAAACATGGCTGGAAGATGGAGGCTTTCTTCTACGGAGATTTGAAGAATATCTTCCATCAAACTCGCAGGAGCATCATCTCCATCAATTTTTATTTGAGGATAGGATATATACTTTGGCATTTGTAGGCAACACGTAAATGATTTTAGCTTCTAAATTTTAGATTTTGGATAAAATCCTGACTGGCATTTTTTTTCAAATTTTTTATTCTTTGGTATTTGAACTATAGGGGTCTTTTGCCTTGTTGCCTGACAAATCTCGAATTTTTAGGCTAGATTTTGTAATCTCAAATTAGAACTGTGAGTTTAGTTGGGTAAAAAAACTCTCTGTCAAAACTAAGATTTTTTAAAATTATCAGGCGTTTTGTTAGTCAAGCAAGGTAATCTACACGCGGATAATTTCTCAATCACCGAGAGGATATTTAAACCCATGCAGACGTTCATCCAAATTCAAAATTTAGAACGCAAGTTTCAGCTAGTTTAGAAGAAACTCTACGCCCCCGCCCATTCTCCAAAGGTCGAACTACAATTTTTTTCTAACCTTCTGGTTCAGCGCAATCCAACAAATGATGACCGTTCATGTAGCTTTTCGAGTCTTGCTGCCTCGACTTTCCCCGACGCGATTCACACTAGAAGGAGCTTCTGGAGAGCCTGGGGGGATAAGTACATCTACTTCGTGGAGGGTCAGGCTAGCTGAAGCACGCACGGGAGTCCCATCAGGTAGAAACATGGTCAGTTCGTAACTGAGTGATTGCACAAAGCAACGGAGGTATTCTTGGGCACCCCAAGTAAAGACATAGACGGGCGGGACATCTTGACCATCGGGAAACTCAACAGCTTTTTTTAGTTTGTTGATGTACCAGAGGACGCTGGTGCCTTCTTCATAGGTATCAAACAAAATTTCTGAGATAGTGAGTTTGTAAGGATCTATACTTTGGAAGCTGACTTTCGGCAGTCCTTTAGCAGTACGTGCGCCTTGAGGAGAATTGATTTGAACACTCCGGCTGAAGGAAAGCTTGGTGGGGTTGAACATGAACTCGATGGTGTCCACACCCTGTGCTGGAACCTTTGGAATAAGTTTTGCTTTGACCAAACGAGTGGTTGACATATTATTCTCCTTAATAATGGCAGTGACTTTACCAGGGCAGGCGTCCAGAATAGTTATTTCCTCGACGCTCTCGCTCTATTTCCAACCGTTGCCGGATAAAACTATAGACTTCACGAGCTAGAAGCTCTAAGTTGTCGGTGGCTTCTTCACTAGAGGAATCATCAACGGTAGATACGCTTTGATCGATTGCTCCTACTTGGCTATCAGCGTCCCCCATTAACTGTATAAGAGCTTCCATTCCAGAGGCTGATGTGCGACGCGAGGGCATGGAATATGTCTGAATAACATTGCCCAAACTATTGTTTTGTGGGGAATTTATCAGGGGCTGGGAAACATTTGATTGGGAGCTGTTAGAGTCGGATGGTTTGGAAATTATCGGCTTTTGCGGTGCCTCCCACGTCCTCTGTTCTGAGAGAGGTTGTACAACGATTGATTCGCTTGCTTTAGGCGTGTTCTCCCCTATTAATTCAGAAATACTTGACCAAGATGTTGGTATCTCTCTGGTGTTCGTAGAACTGTTTGAGGAAGGTAGAGTTTCAGGGGAAGAGGAAAAGGAAGAAGGTGCCATTTGCACTTGTTCTACACTGCTTGAAAATGCTGTAGCTTCTTGGTTATTCTGCCCTGAATCTTCTGGCATTCTCTGGATAGGAATAGGCGGCTCCGAAGCAGACGAGAAGTTTAAGGAGAGCGGTGCAAGAAAGGATTCCTCAACCTTATTGCTGCCCATGTCTGGAAATGGGGAAGCGAGAAGACTGGATTGTTGAGCTAGAGGGCTGAGAATGGATAGATTAGTCAGCACTTGAGGCAATTGAGGCAGTTCTTCGCTCTCGTCAAGAGACTCTGTTTCCACCAAAGGTTGTATAACGGTGGGTTCTGTAATTTGTGTGCTTTGAGGCACCTCTACAGGGGGATTGGCAAAGGATGTAGAAGCGATCGCTGCTGGTGCCAAGCCAGCCAAATTTTCACGTGCTGGTTCGGTTTCTAATTTCGGTTGAATGAGTGTAGCGTCTGGCGTTGTTGTACTTTCAGGTACTTGTATGGAATCGGTAAAAGCGATCGCGTCTGGTGCCAATCCAGCCAAATTTTCACTTACCGATTCAGGTTCTAATTTCGGTTGAATGAGTGTAGCGTCTGGCGTTGTTGTACTTTCAGGTACTTGTCTGGAGTCGGTGGAAGCGATGCCTTGTTTTGTATCAACCGGAAAATCTTCACTTGCTGGTACGGTTTCTAATTTCGGTTGAAGGACTGTAGCGTCTGGCGTTGTTGTACTTCCAGGGACTTGTCTGGAGTCGGTAGAAGCGATCGCTTCTGGTGCCAAGCCAGCCAAATTTTCACGTGCTGGTACGGTTTCTAATTTCGGTTGAATGACTGTAGCTTCTGGCGTTGTTGTACTTTCAGGGACTTGTATGGAATCGGTGAAAGCGATCGCTTCTGGTGCCAATCCAGCCAAATTTTCACTGACTGGTTCGGGTTCTAATTTCGGTTGAAGGACTGTAGCGTCTGGCGTTGTTGTACTTTCAGGTACTTGTCTGGAGTCGGTGGAAGCGATCGCTTTTGGTGCTAACCGAGTCAAATCTTCACTTGCCGATACGGTTTCTAATTTCGGTTGAATGACTGTAGCGCCTATAATCGGCGTACTTTCGGGCATCTGTAGAGGAGAGTCGGTTGATTCAGTAGGTGAAAGCGCCAAGTTGAACGCTTCAGGCTCTTTTACCGATGATTCTATTGGGAGTGGTAATTCAGCGATGGGTGCCAGGAATTCCGGCAACACTTCTGCCTTTGTTTGTGGAGATAATTCCCCCATCGGTTGTATTAGCGTGGATTCTGTAGGCGTCGTTTCTTCGCGTACAGGTTTTGGAGCGATCGCAGAGGTGGAAATCGGGGGAGATGAGCTTACCTGTGATGGAAATTCAGCCTTTAACTGCACCGTAGGCTCAAATGGTTCCAGGACTTCTGGCACTGGTGTTGTTGAGTTAGACGGCTGTGAATTTAAGCTGGCTTGTACAAGGGTGGATATGTCAGGTGTAGTTTCAGGTAGTGCAGTAGCTGGTGTGGAAATCGAGGGTGTGGGGGCGAAGTTGTCAGTCACTTCTGAAGAGAAATTTTCCTCCATCCTTTGTAGCAGTGGGGGTTTACCTGGTTCTGTTGCTGTTGAAAGCGCTGGTGCCTTTTGAACTAGGGATTCTACCTTTGTTACAGGCGCTATGCTGTCCGAGCGGTCAACTGTTATATTCTCAGAAGCGATCGCTGGTATTTCAACTGATTCTGCCTCTGTCACCCCAGAAAATGACATTGGTGACTCAAGCGATTCCGTAACATTCGATAACGTAGTTTCTGTGTGGTTTGCTGCTTTTGTTTCCGACAGAGGTTGTACAACAACTCGATCTGTAGTGACTTCTGGCACAGCCTTGGAAGTAGTCAAATTAGAGACTGCGGCTAAGTTTTCGTTTACTGCTGAAGTAAGTTCTAACTCTGTCTCTGGTGGCACCGATGCCGCTTGCGGTGCAGTGAACGGAGGCATTTGTACCTTTTGAACTTGCAGTTCAGCTTGTAACAGCGGTTGTTCTACGGTTGGTGCGATGGCGGCTGTATCTGGCTGCACAGATGAAGGCATAGTGGGTGAGGACGAATCAGCCAGAGGGTTTTTCACCTGAGTCATCTGTTCTGGCGCTGGTGCTGTAATAGATGACGTTAATTCCTCAACCGCTGGTGCCCTTTGAACTTGTGGTTCTGTATGCGAAAGGGTTTGTCCCAAAGTTGGTTGGCTATCAATGGGATCTCGCTGGCTAGCAATGGTGTCTCGGGGTGCTGATGCTACATTTGGTGCTATTTGTTCGTTAATTGCTGGTGCTTTTTGAACTTGTGGTTCTGTATCCAAAAAGGCTTGTCCTAACCTTGCTTCGGTTGCGGCTGTCTTAGTTGGCACCGATGAAGGTGTGGTTGAAGAGGGTAAACTGATCTCGTTGCTTCTTTCAGTTCCTAGTGCTGCATCTGGTTCCGTGGCAACCTCAATCGCCACTGTCCTTTGAATTATGCTGGCTGAGGGTGAACTAGCGATCGCATTGCTTCTCTCAGTTGCTGGTGCTTCAATGGGTGCCGTGATAGCGTCAATTGTTGGTGCCCTTTGAATTGTCCTGGGTGAGGGCGAACTAGCAATTTCATTGCTTATCTCAGAAGTTTGTGCTGCGATAAGTGTTGTTGGTTCGTTAATTTCTGCTGTCCGTTGAATTGAGCTGGGTGAGGGCGAACTAGCAATTTCATTGCTTATTTCAGTTCCGGCTGCTTCAAGGGGTGCCGTGATAGTCTCAATCGCTTCTGTCCGTTGAATTGGGCTGGATGAGGGCGAATTAGCGATCTCATTGCTTATTTCAGTTGTTGGTGTTACACCCGGTGTGGAAGCCTCAATTGCTGCTGCCCTTTGAATTATGCTGGCTGAGGGCGAATTAGCGCTCTCATTACTTATTTCAGTTGCTGGTGTTGAATCTGACGCCGTGGAAGCCTCAAGCGCTGCTGTCCGTTGAATTGTTCTGGCTGAGGGCGAACTAGCGATGGCATTGCTTATTTCAGTACCTGTTGCTTCAAGGGGTATTGTGCTGGCTGAGGGCGAATTAGCGATGGCATTGCTTCTCTCAGTTGTTGGTGTTACATCCGGTGTGGAAGCCTCAATTTCTGCTGTCCGTTGAATTGGGCTGGATGAGGGCGAATTAGCGATCTCATTGCTTATTTCAGTTGTTGGTGTTACACCCGGTGTGGAAGCCTCAATTGCTGCTGCCCTTTGAATTATGCTGGCTGAGGGCGAATTAGCGCT